>JAYEOJ010000655.1:0-24235 GCA_034722835.1 Bacteroidota bacterium
AAAAGGCCGATGCGTATCATGGCCCCCGAGTAATTGTTTTTCCGTTTCATTATTCAGTGCATTAAACTTCATGGAAAGTACTCAAATATAGAGCTAAGGCTGAAGATATTCAATGGCCTCAGTGGGCTTTTATTTGTATTATTTGATCCAGAAAGTGCAAACAATGTCTCATATAGGATATAGATCAATAGATCAACTATGCATATATTTATAGAGGTTAAAACCCTGGCATGAAACATATACTCCTTTGGACCATAATCATCTCTACACTCCTTGTGGCCTGTGAACCGGAAGAAACATTCACAGTGGCTGCCTATTACTTCCCAAATTACCATGAAGATCAACGAAATGCATCCTATTTTGAGGAGGGATGGACCGAGTGGGAGCTGGTAAAAAAGGCACAAGCCAGGTTCCCAAACCACCATCAGCCCAACGTTCCTGACTGGGGTTATACCAATGAGGCAGATCCTGTTCAGATGGCTCAGAAAATAAAGGCAGCTGCTGACCACGGTATTGATGTCTTTATATTTGACTGGTACATGTATGAGGATGGGCCTTTTCTAGAGCGGGGCCTGGAAGAGGGATTTTTGAAAGCAGAAAATTCTGATCTCCTTAAATTCGGGCTGATGTGGGCCAATCACAACTGGGTGGACATTCATCCCTATACACGTGGAACAGAACAGAAGCTGCTTTATCCCGGCATCGTTAGTCCTGAAAGGTTTGATGAGATCTGTGATAAGGTCATTGAGAACTATTTTACCTTACCTAATTACTGGAAGATTGATGGGAAAGCCTATTTTTCGGTATATGATGTGCAAAAATTTGTGGAAGGATTTGGTAGCATGGAATCCACAAAAGCCGCTATGGATCGCATGCGTCAGAAAGCCAGAGCAGCCGGACTAAAAGGAGTACACTGGAACCTGGTGGCCTGGGGGAATCCAATTCTACCGGTGGAGAAGGCACCCTCCAATACGCCCGGACTCATCGAAATGCTGGGATTCGATTCAAGCACCTCCTATGTCTGGATTCACCATGTACCCCTTCCTGAAACACAAACCGATTTCAACTATGTCAGGGATGCCTACTTCGAGTACTGGGATAAAGCAAAAACAGAATACGGAGTTCCCTATTTTCCAAATGTAACCATGGGTTGGGATCCTACACCCCGTTGCGACCTCGAATCGGAATGGGCTCCTGTGGGTTATCCCTTTATGAATACGATCGGGAATAATACCCCCGAAAACTTCAGGACCGCCCTCCAAATGGTGAAAGAGAAATTATTGGCAGATCCAAAGGGGACGAGAATTATCAATATCAACTGCTGGAATGAATGGACCGAAGGCAGCTACCTGGAGCCGGACACAATTAATGGAATGGCTTACCTTGAGGCCGTAAAGGAAATATTTGATTGAACATGGCGCCATTGTTCCACTTTCTAAAATCTAATCAGTACAATTATAAGTCTTATAAGCAGATACCGTGAAAACCATGAACCCTTACAGAGTTGTACTCTTATTCTTTACTGCCTTAATATTGTTATCATTTCATCCGAATGACCAGATAAACAAGGCGGATCCTTCATCCTATTTAGCCAGCATTAAAAAGGAACTAACGAAAGAATGGCCCGGGAACAGGACCATCAACCTGGTTTTTCACGGTCACTCGGTTCCGGCCGGCTATTTCAAAACACCCCTGGTAAACACCTTCGATTCCTACCCTTACCTCCTGCTGAAAGAATTAAAGGAACTGTATCCCCATGCTGTAATTAACGTGATTTGCACGGCCATCGGTGGTGAGAACTCTTCTGAAGGTGCTAAGAGATTTGAATCGGATGTACTGGTGCATAAACCCGATGTGCTCTTTATCGATTATGCCCTGAATGACCGGGGGATTGGCCTCGAACAGTCCAAAGAAGCCTGGGAGGAGATGATAAGTAAAGCACTAAAAGAGGATATCAAGGTAATTCTTCTTACCCCGTCACCGGATCAAAGGGTGGATATGCTAGAGCCGGACAATGAATTGGACCAACATGCGGAACAGATCAAACAGCTGGCAAAATATTACGGGACCGGACTGGTGGATAGCTATAAAGTGTTTAAATACCACGTGCAAAACGGAGATCACCTGTCAGACTATATGTCACAGGTGAATCACCCCAATAAAAAGGGACATCAACTCATTACCAGTGAACTGATCCTCTTTTTCAAATAACAGACTGAAATAAAAATCTCAACCATGCCTGGTGCAAGAATCAACTGTCAAATTTTTTTCTCAATACTGCTGGTTACCTCTGTGACAATATGGAGCTGCAGTAATGAGAGCAAGCTCAAGGACAATAAGGGAACAAAATCCGGGATCCATAGAGGTGGCTATATCTTAGCCCCCTCTCATTTGCTTGACGGCGTGCAACCCGAAGCCAGTTGGATCTGGGATTCGGGAGAAATCAATCCCTACAACTATTATTTACATGTCCGAAAGTCCTTTGAGTTAGATAATTCGCCAATCGAAGCCAGGGCCTTTATATCTGCTCATGCCTTTGCGGAACTGTATATTAACGGAGCCTATGTGGACCGGGTGCCTACCAATCCCGATCCCGAATACCAGACTTACGAAGAGATTGACCTGGTACCCTACCTTCAGAAAGGGACCAATACTATTGCAGCACTTGTTTATAATCCAGGTAAGGGATTGCATCACCGGATGGATGCACGGGGTGGATTTTTCTTTCAGGCTGGTGTAAGCGATAAGACAGGAAAAGTTACAGAGGTACATAGTGACAAAAGCTGGCATGTGGCTCAGGCACTTGCCTGGGATACCAGTACAAAAAAGCGTCAGAACGACTTTACCATTGGGATGAGGGAACGCTACGATGCACGGCTCGCATATGTAGACTGGCAGGAGCCCTCTTTTGATGATTCAAACTGGGAATCAGCCAAAGTGATCGGCGTGCCTCCAGTGGAGCCGTGGAACCAGATTGTAGTAGTCAAAAGGGAACGGCTATTATATGAAATCCTGGAACCTGTTTCGGAATGGAATGCAAAGGGATATAAAGTCTATGATTTCGGCAGGGAGATAACTGCTTATCCTCATTTCACTCTAACGGCGAAAAGGGCGGGTGTGGAAATGATTCTTGGAACCGGAGAAAGACTGGACAATGACAGCGTTCCAAGAATGAAAGATAATGTGAATTATACTGATACCTACATCACCAGAGAAGGCTCTCAAAGCTGGCATCCTCTTACATGGCGTGGTTTTCGGTATATGGCTATCAAAGAGAATCCCGATGTTACAATTGACAATGTCAGCGGAGAATTCAGATCATTTCCGGTGAGAAGGGAGGGTAGTTTCACTTGCTCAGATAAGGAGCTGAATCAAATCTGGGAAACAGGCCGCTGGACCATGCAGCTTTGTGCCCACGATACATGGATGGATACTCCCTGGCGTGAACAGACCCAATATATTTCGGGGGATACAAGGTATAATATTCAGTATTCTGTCTATGCATTCGCACCTAACATTAAGTTGCTGCATGATTACAATATTCTTAGCGGGGCCTTTTCCCAACGTCATTCTGAAGAGGGAGCCATACGCTCACGTTATCCAACAGGTGCCCACCTTGGCCCTACCACCTCCACGTATATTCCGGATTATCAGCTGGAATGGATCCTGATGCTTCACGAATATTATATGTTCTACCACGATGCTGGCTTAATCAAACAGGTGTATCCGAATTTAAAGAAGCTATTGCAGTATTTCGAGGGTTATGTATCAGCAGAAAGAGGGCTTGTTGGAAAAGTGCCCGGCTGGGTGGTGCTGGATCATCCCGATACATACAAACAGGATGTTGACGGTGAAAACACTGCTGTAAACTGCCTGTATTATGGCGCCCTGAATTCTGCCTCATGGATGGCACGATGTATTATGGAGGATAAACAGAAGGCCATTGAATGGGAGCAAAAGGCCCAGGCTGTAAAAAACTCCATTCAGAAATATTTATGGTCGGAGAAAGACAATGCGTTTAAGGATGGTTATGAAAGCTCCCGTATTACTCAACAAACACAGGTGTATGCATTAAAGTACGGTCTTGTACCTGAAGATAAAAAAGCACCGGTAGTAGAATTTACAACAAGCCAGGGGCGTTCGTGTGAGCAATCATTCTCTTACTGGCTGCTTAATACTATGTTTGCTGAAGGAGAGGGGCAATGGGCACTTGACTATATCCGTACCTACTGGGGAAAGCAAATGAAGAAAGAAGATTTTAACGGCGCCTGGTACGAAATGTGGGAGTCGCCACTGGGGATGACAAAGTCTCATGCCTGGTGTTCAGGGCCAACGGCACTTCTACCGGAGATAGTATTAGGAGTGGCACCAATTCAGCCTGGCTGGAAGCAGTTCAGTATTCAACCTAGTCTGTACGATCTGGAATGGGCAGAGGGAGTTGTACCTTCTGTGGCAGGTGATATCCAGGTGAAATTGAAACGCTTGATGAAAGGTGGAGTAGAAACAGGCCTACAGATCGAAGCAGTGGTTCCTGAAAGAACCTCCGCCATGATCCATGTTCCCGTTCAATCCTCTGAACACTTTGCCATTCATGTAAATGATAAGCTCATCTGGCAGGACGGGAAGCTCAACGGCAGCAGCAAGAATATCTCTTACATATCAGAATCGGACAGGTCCATTGTATTTGAATTTCAAGCAGGGAACTATGTAATTAATGCCTCCAGCAAATTGAAATAATGAAAAACAAGAGAAAAGAATTTCTAAGAATGGCAGCTCACCCAGGCATAAACAACCCGGATGTCAGTGTATTACCCGTTTTGGCATTTATATTAGCCGTCTTCCTTTTAACTGCCTGTTCAGGCCAGGGTGGTCGGCAGGACAAAGGGCTAACTGAAGATTCATTAATCATTGATGAACAGACTTTAAAACTTTGGTCGGAACCCTACAGGGACTGGCATTACCATCCCGAACATGTGATTCTTCCGGAACCGGATATCCAGGGATTTGAAGATGTGATAATGACGGATGTCCCCACGGTCTTCCAGTTGAAGGGGGATGAAAAGTGGTACATGAGCTTCATTGGGTATGATGGAACAGGATATCAATCCTTTATTGCAGAAAGCCAGGATCTGATGCAGTGGGATCATATGAGGCTGGCCATGGGCTACGGACCTGAAGGAGGATTTGATTTTGGGGGAGTGGTACTGGGAGCCTACCTCTATGAGGATTACGGTATAAAATCGGACCGGATACTGCAGAAGAAAAGTGGGAAATATTACTCCCTTTATGGCGCTTACCCGCGACAGGGAGGGTACGAGCTTCGGCCAGGATATGAAGGGGTAGCCTGGAGTGAAGATGGTTTCACCTGGGAACGAGCTGCTGATGAGCCGATTCTTTCAGTTTTTCAGGAGGATTGCGGCACCTGGGAAAAGGACTGTATTTACCAGCCCTGGCTGCTCGAGCACGAGGGCTCCTATTACAATCTCTACAATGCGGCCAATGGGAACATCGAGCAGATAGGCCTGGCCACTTCCGATGACCTGTTCAAGTGGGATCGCTACGAACAAAACCCCGTAATTCCAATTGGAGCGAAAGGAAGCTTTAACGAGCGCTTCTCTTCCGATTCAAAGGTTTTTTGGGATAGGGACCACTGGGTCTCTTTCTTTTTCGGAGTGGGAAAGGATGGCGCACACATTATGGCTGCATTCTCCTGGGATCTCTATCACTGGACCGTTGATCCTGAACCACTTTATAAAGCCGGTGGAAACCCCTCGGGCCTGGATGGGCAATATGCCCATAAGATCTCCCTGGTCTGGAATCCCTCAAACGAAAGCTATTATATGTTCTACTGTGCCGTTGATAAAGAGAATAGAAGAGGCATTGGACTGATCACCAGCAAAGCTCTTGAGCCCTAGGAAGCCTGTATCCCATCTAATTGGGATTGTACTCTTTGGTTTCAGTGATAGTGGGGATTCTAGTGCTTGCCTTTTGGGCCAGGAATAGTAAGTGGGATATCCAGCCAGGCCAGACCCACATTACGTTTCATATGACTAATGCTGGGTGTTTAAGGCTTGAAAGAATGACTATAAACGACAATGTATTGATAAATAGACTGTTGCGCATGATATGCTACATTAGATGAACCTTCAATTTTCGATTTTTCCATTTTCCCGGTCAGGGCATCCCCCATTCCACTCCCACAAGACCACTTGATACCGGGGTTTCATAGGACCTGGTCCAGGCTCTGGCTGTCTGGTTCTCCTTTATACTTCCACAATAATTGGCCAGGGTGGTGGTCAGCAGGATGTCTATGCGGTTGCTGCCGTGCTTCCACAAGGATCCCACTTCATACATGTGACTCCCGTACCAAATCATGCCTGCGGATTCTCCATTTACCCTTAGCTCGCTCACTCCCTCATTCACATCCACCAGGCAGATATAGCCCTGGCATTCAGACTCCTCAATGATTGTGGAATAGGTGACTGTGCCTGAGAAATTCCTGATCGCTTTGTCGGCTGATGTCCTGAAATCGATCAGCTCATCCATTTCCCGGGTAAACACGCTGCCATCCGCATGTTCGAATTTCACCTCCCACAGGGCCTTCAGGGGCTGTCTTTTTACCGAAACCACACTGCTTGAATACAGGGGCAGATCAAGCTCTTCCGCTTCAAAAACCACCAGGGCCGACTCCAGGGCATTCAGCTTTAACCGGAGCTCATTGCTTTTCTCGTGGACTAAAGCAAAGCGATCCCCGCTCCGGGGATCCCATAAATACGGGATCTTATTCCCTGTTTTGAAACTGACATCAAATTCAACGGCCTCGCTCCGGTGGGAATTCACAAAGAAATAGATCTCCTGCTTACCCCTGGTTTGCACCTTGGTATAGAGATGGCTGACAGCTTGCCCGATTTGCACCTTCGGATTAAGTCCTATGCGTTCAAACAGAGAGGCGGTCCAATCCAGAAGGTCGGCGGATTCTTCGGGGGCCGGGACCAGGTGCACATTCTCCTGTCCAAGTGCATCCTTCATTTGTGCCTGTACCCGATTATTATTGTTCTCCGCATCCACCATGGAAAGCGAACGTTCGGGCAGCTTTCCCATGAAAACAATCTTCCCCCCGGCACTGGCAAAAGCACTGATCTTTTCGGCTGCCCGGGGAGAAAGGGATCTCACATCCGTAAGGATCAGGGCGCTGTATGCCATGTTTCCGCAGATCAGCTTTCCGCCCTCAATCTCCGAGTCTTCCAGCATGGAAGTGTGCAGGTAGTCACAGGAGCTTCCCAGGCTACTGATGGGTTCCCAGAGCCTGGCATAATACCAGGGGTGGTTATTGAAGGGCGGACGCGTGGGACCCACTTCGGCCCAGAAATCGTCCAGGCGACCCACTACGGCCACGTCTGCCACAGGATCGGAGTGCTGGAAAACAGCCGATAAGCGTGCATTGTAGTCGGCCCAGTTTCGGAAGTACTTCCACCAGGTGTTCTGCTCACTGAAATAAGCCCCGTACCGGATCCAGCCAGGGAATCCCGCCTCCGGGGGGGAGTAATTGAAGCCATGAAGGACCGTATGGTTGATCCCGGTAATGAAGTTCATATCATCCGATTGCTTGATGGTCTCCAGGGAGGTACGGAATACCCCCTGTGTATTGGTCATGGCTTCACAACTGGTGATCTTCCGGCCTCTAATATGCGCCCCGGTGGAGGCTGCTTTGTTCCAGAGCATATAGCCGTGATCCTGGTTCCAGGTATAGGCATTGCTCTCTGCTTCGTCCCTGGCACGGGAATAGATCCAGTTGTTGCTTTCCGGGATATCGGGAATCAGGTTGCCCTGGAAGAGCCCCATGTAATAAGGAGTTCCATAGGCCTGGTAGCGACATAACAAGCCGTTTTCGGTACAGAAATCCTGAAATTCCCGGGTAAATCTTTCCAGAAAAACATCTATCAGGACCTGGTAGAAGTCATACTGAACCCGGTGTAGTTGATCGGCCAGTTCTTCCGAAGTCTCATAGGTATTGGGCTGATTGTGGGGTTGTACCACAAAAGGCAAATAGGGCGTGATATCATAGCCTTTTCTTTCCCGGAACACAGATGCCATGTCGTCGGTCCAGTTGGAACCGCCCAGCTCAATGCTGTCGCAGAAGAGCGCCCTGATCAGTTTGGCCAGGGGCACCCCTGTCTCACGCTCTATGGCCTTCAGCCTGTCCAGGTAAGCCCGCACCACTTCCTGCTTATAGTGGTCCATGATGGGACCGTCGGCTCCCGGAGAACCATGGTACACCGATTTGAAATTTCGTTCATTGTAAAGAAATACCAGGACATACTCCCGGTCACCCACCCGGTAATTCAGCCGGCCGTCTTTGACCAGCGGGCTCAGATCAATGACCTCTTCCAGGGAATTCAGTCCCACAGGTATCAGCCGAATAGCAAAGAGTTCCACATCACTGTTCTCTCTGGTGATGCGCGAGCCCGGAGTATGATAACTCTTAAACTTCAGGAACTCTGCCAGATCAATATCGAAGTGCTCATTGGGCTCAGGCTCATATTTCTTCACACCGAGACGCTGCATGATCTCATCCTCCTCCAGGAACCTGCCACCGAAGGGCCAGCCCGATCCCACGATAAGATCGGTGATCATACCCAGCTCCCTGGCCTCCTCGCTGGCCACCTTTACCATCTCACTCCATTCACTGCCCGCCCATTGAAGCGCAGGAGCTCCGGTGGGGACCGCATGTGGGGGCATGGCAATGGAATTGATCTCCACCCCTCCGATCCCGGCCTCCTTCATCACTTTTAACTCCCGTTTGAGCTCACCGGCTTCCACGGCATTGCCATTCCACCACCAGCGCACCATGGGACGGGCATCCGCCGGGGGAGTCTGGAAGAGGTCAAAAAGATCCTGCTCATCCCGGGGATGATCACATGCAGGAAGCAGGATAGTGATTGTCAGAAGACAGACAGATAGTTTCTTCATGGATCTAATATGGATTCGTTGTTATAATTTCCACGGGGCCCAGCAATCCCGAAGGCAGCGGATCTTTAAAATTAAAGGAGCCCAAGGCGGCCCTCGTGGTAAAGGTGTACCTTCCGGTCTGGTATTTCAGTCCCCCCATCAGCCCATTGTCAAACTGAACAGTTCTGACATTGGCATCCGGTTTCTGGCTGTCACCCAGCAAACGGTTTATCCAGCGGTTGGCCACCTCGATCTCCAACACATTCTCTCCTTCTTTCAGGGCATCTGAAATATCCAGTCGCCAGGGGGCACACCAGACAACACCCAGATCTTCTCCATTCAGTTTCACCCTGGCAATGTCTTTGACTACCCCAAGGTCAATATAATATGCTCTGTCTTCCAGCCCCGCAATTTGTATCGTCTTTCTGTAGGTTGCAATCCCAGAGTAGTATTTAATATCCCGCATTTCATGTAAGGTCCAATCCTCTAATTGGTCAAAGCGGATTTGCTCGGGCCCACCGAATCCTGGATCAAATGAAAGCTCCCAGGCTCCATCCAGGGTAAGAAGAGAAGCGAAGGTGGGGAAATTAACTCCCCCTTCTTTAAGCCCATTTTCTCTAGCTTTCTGACGGTCGAAAACCACAAAATAGCTTTCATTGGGAACGAATTCCAGAGGGATGCTTGTTATGCCATCCTCGCTATGGTAGTGTTTGAGTTTTCTTGAACTTCCGTCTACGCCCGACCATAATTCAGGTTCGCCGAAGGCCCTGAAAGTGCAGACTGTTTTTTGTGCCTGGTCGCTTCGGTTGGCGACGAAATAGATATCTCTGTCCGCGGTTCTGCGATGACCGAATCGAAGGGTGTTGTTAGCTGACTTAAAATCCTCAGGAATATTCAATCCGGATAAAAGGTCAGCGGTATGCTTATAGCTGGGATAGAGTTCGTCAGGAGCAGAACGGCTTAACTGCCCACCCCAGTATATGCTGCCTTCCCCGTAGGATCTTTCACTGATTTCATCGGGGGACTGAAGTGAGCCCCATAACTCCCCTGCAAGGTTTTTCACCTGCATATCGCAATCCGGATAGTCCTCCAGACTCGGGGATTTAAGGGGTGGTGAACCGACGACTTTCGCTCCTTTTTTAACCAGTGAGGTTATTTTCTCCAGCAATTGCGGGGTCATTGTTTCAAAGCTTGGTAGAACCATCAATTCGTAGGAAGAGGCTCCGGGGAATACGATTTTCCCATTTTCCACATGGGCTCTTTCCATCAGCATAAGCGGTGAACAGCCATCGAATCCGTATCCTTTCTTATCCGGAGTGGCTCCGTTTTCCTCCAGTGCATCGGCAGGTGGGGTGAATATCATGGGCGCCCCTTCGGGTGTGAGATAAAGGATGTCTGCAACCGCCTGCCCCTGTTGCATCATATGAGAACAGCGACTGATATAGCTATGATAGGCTCCAACCATGGGCCACCAGGTCTGTCCACGATCCCAGTGCACCCCGTAGGGCCCCATGGTCATTCCCGGGCGGTGCTCCTCACCCAAGGGTTTATGAGCAAAGGTATGGTAGGCAAAGCGGTTCACGCCCAGGGCCAGGGCCCAGTCGCTCTGGTCTTTCATGGACCAGGGATACTCCTGCCAGGCCTCGTTATTATTGGATGTGAAAACCTCAGCGCCCACTACCGGGTGTCCGCTGATATGAGAAATGGATGTGGCCTGTAATACCGCGTAGGATGTATGAAAGCCAAAGCGTTTACTCCAGAACTCAGCCATAATCACATCTGCAACGGAACCCAGATCCAGATCGCCGGCCGGATTCATATCATAGGGCTCAATGCTTAGCTCCAGGCCGTTCTTATGTGCATATGCTAAGGCAAATTCGGCATGGTTCTCCAGAAGTAAGTCCTTGCAGGTCTGACGAAGATCCCATAAAAAGCGCTCGGTGATTTCCATACTTTCGATGGCACGTCCTGTATAGGCCAGAAAATAAGGCTCAGGATCATAGCCACGCCGATCAATAAATTCATCAACAATGTCTTCAGTCCAGTTCTGGGCTCCACTCTCCCAGCTGTCCATATGAAAGCCGGTCCAACCCACACCATCTTTTCGGGGAGCTGTCTTTTCCAGCAATATATCTGTATAGTTCTTCAGGTGGTTTTCAAAATCGCCTGCATCCAGCTTATTGGCTTCCAGACCAATGACAGGTTCCGGAGAAGGACGCGTACTGGCTCCGGTGACACGGATTCCCATACGGATAATCGTCCATTTGCCTTTAGGCGCATCCCAGACCAGTCGTCCTCCGGACTGCAGGTAGGGACTGAGGTCAATGATTTCGCTTTGATCCAGCACCTTATTCTCATTTACTTCCACGTAACTGGCAGGAGCCGGCAAATAAGGCTTCACATGGGGTTTGGAAGAATAAGGATCCCGTTCATAAAGTGCCTTTTCATTGATGTCTGATATGAGGGGCTTCACAGTGGAAGGAATGGCATAAACAGCCACATCCTCATAATAGGGATCCTTCATCCTGTGCCAGGTGGTACTGCGCTGTTCAGGAAGGGGGAGTTCCAGGTCCACCCTCCTGCCGCCCGAGATGGTTTTTTCACTGAACACCAGGTGCTTCATGGACTCTTCAGGTGTCACCCAGGGACCACCGCTCCCACACCATCCCGGCCCTGCCCCCATGAGTAACTTCATGCCAAGGCGCTCTGTCTCCCTTACCGCATGTACAAAATGGTCCTGCCACTTTTCCGACATGAAATCAACAGGGCCCCTGGGAACGCCTATTCCGACCTCCAGGAAAATCACGTGATTGATCCCCACCTCCTTCATGGATTCCAGGTCACGGGTCATCTCCTCGATAGATAAATTCCCATCCATGAAATACCAGTAGACTCCCGGCTTTGCCGATTCTGGCGGATTCTTAAATGTCTCCTTTAATACATCATTTGATTGCGCGGTGCATGCCTGCATTGTATATAGTACAATCAATACTACAGCTACCAGACTGAGTATTGCACGATAAGTAATTTTAGGAAATTCAATCATGAAATTGTGCAATTTGTAGTTCCACAGGTCCCATCAATCCGGATGGCTCCAGGGGAATCTCATCCATGGGCCTTCCCCTGAAATCGTGTTTTAAATCAATATTGGTAGAGGTATATGGCTTTTTGTCCGGGAACGATTGGTCGCCGGCCACCCGGTTGAACCACGAATTCACCACCATAATCTCCAGGGTATTCTCTCCCTGTTGTAGTTCACCGCTGATTTCGATCCGGAAGGGTGAGGTCCATAGGACCCCTTTGTCTGTTCCATTTATCCTTACCTCTGCAATGCCCACATCTTTTACACTGCCCAGTTGCAGGAAGTAGCTGTTTTCTTCCTGTAGTTCGGATTCCAGGGTAAAACTCTTCTTGTAAACCGCCGCTCCAGAGTAGTACTTGATCCCTTCATCTGAATGTTGGGTCCAATTCATGAGTTCAGGAAAAAGTACAGAATCGGGTCCTCCCCACCCGGGATCGAAGAGGACTGTCCATTCCCCGGATAATTCTGTGAGGGTTTCAAAATCGCTATAGTTCCGCTGAGCGCTGCCTTGTTTATCACTGGCAATCTTCCCGTTGAATACCACCATGATTGCCCCATAGGGTTCCAGAGTCAGGGGAAGACCTGTGAGTCCATCCTTCTGGGTAAAAGCCATGGCCTCGCGAATATCACCTGTCAGCGGATCCCATAATTCGGCCTGTTTCCCCAAAACACGGAAGCGGGCAATAATCTTTTGTCGCTGGGTGGTCTGGTTGGTGACAAAATAGATATCCCTTTCACCCATTGTGTAATGAATATAATCGTAGTCGGTCTTGCTGTCGTTTTCCAGAACATCAAAATCAGCCACTACTTCTTTGGAAATCAAATAGTCTCTTGCTGACAGGCCCCATACGACCTTTCCCCTGCCATAACTTCGCTCACCCGTTTCATTGTTGGCTTCCCCCCAGATCATATCGGATAATCTACAAAAGCTGTTTTGCGCCTCCTTGCCTCCCACCAGGCTGATCTGTTTTTCCGGTTTATGGCCCAGAACAGTGGTGCCGTCCTCCACCAGCTCTTCAAGCTTTTCAAGCACAGCCAGCGACAGGACCCTGTGGTCGGGCAAAACCAGGACCCGGTATTCCACGCCACCGGGAACCACTAGCTTTCCATCCTCCACCCTCAGCTGCAGGAAGATGGTCTCATCGCATACATCATAATCAAAGCCGGGCATGACCCCCGCAGGATCGGAGTGTTTAAACGGAAATACATTGGGAACGTGATCGCCGTAATAGTAGAGCACATCGGCCACGAATTTGCCTTCCTGGACCACCGACTGGATCCGGTGCATGTAGTCGATAAATGCACCTGACTGCTCCCACCAGGTAACCTGGATATTTACATGGGTGCCTGCAAAGTACTCCTGTCCGGGCAGACCCATTTCGGGAGGTGAGCAGGTGAAGGTATGAAAATACATACGGTTCAGCCCGGCGCAGATCTCATGGTCGAAAGCCGACTTCTGGTCGTGCCATAACTCATCGTTCCAGTGGGGTCCGATGGTGGTAAAGGACTCTGCTCCCACAATCTTTTTGCCGTAAATATGTGCCGCTGAAGATGCCTGTTTCAGGAAGAAGCGGTTATGGGGTGCCGGACGGTGCGGGGAGGGTGACCAGAATTCACTCATCACAATGTCGCTGAATCCGTAGTTCTTGATCCCATCCATTGGTCCTGCGTGCGGTCCGGCCGATTCGGGCTGGATCCCCATGTCGTACTGATGTGCATATTCCTGAAAACGGGCATAGTGATTATAGGCCACCAGGTCGGCAAGTGTTTTTCTGAAGTCTGCCAGAAATGCATTGGAGCTTTCCAAATCATCTACCACAAAGCCTGCCACAACGGGAAGATAAGATATCAGATCGTATCCTCGATAGTCCATGAATTCTTCTGCGAATTTATCGGTCCAGTTCATGCCCCCGCATTCCCAGCTATCGGTTTCCATGTATTTCAAGGTGGTCCCCACGTGGTCGCCGGCCGCTTCGAAAATGGGTTCCACCACATCCTTCCAGTAAAAATCAAAGGCTTCCATACTCATGTAATCCAGCACATTTCCCTGCCAATCATTGCTGGAAGTGGATACATGCGAAGGCGTGCAGGTATACCCGATACGCAGGACCACCCACTCCCCGGCAGGGGCTTCCCAGTCCAGCTTTCCTGCTGCATCCATCATCGCTGACAGATTGATAATCTCCTTCTGATCCACCCTGTAGGCTAGTTCCTCCATGATTTTTGTGTCGGGCCTGTTTCCAAGTAAGAAACGGCAGTCTGGAGCCGATCCCCCCAGCTCATGAAAACCCAGCTTAAGGTCCAGATCTGAAATGCCCTCCGGGATTTTATTGGATGCCTTTATGGGGAAGGCCAGCACGGCAATATCCTGGTAGAAATCCAGCCGGCTTACCGGCTGATCCAGTTGCACGGACAGGCTATGGTCGCCCGAGACCCTGATCTGGTAATAGGTGAGCTGTTTTGCCGCATACTGTGGTGTTACCCTGGGGCCTCCCAGGTTCCATCCACTCTGGATGTTAAATCCCATTTCCAGATCTAGCCGCTTGGCCTCATCCAGGGCAAAAACAAACAAGTCGTTCCAGGGCTCCGAACCGAACAGGGGCCCGTCGGGAATATCCCTGTTGCCCCGCTGATTATGCCCGCCGGCATCAAAGATCATAGCCCCATGGAAATTGCGGGATTTCATGGCCTCCAGATCTTTGGTAATGGCTGCTTTGTTCACATTGCCGTTTAACCACCACCACCAGCAATTCACCCCAGATGCGACTTCTGGGTTCTTAAAGTTGTTTTTTACCTGAATAAATAAGTCATCATTATTCTCATTTGTTGGCTTTTGGCTGTTGCATCCCAATAATACCAGACTGAGGCCAATTAATGCCGCATATTTAAAAATCGTTTTTCCCATTTGCCATTTCAGAATTGATTACTATATCATTCGATCTTACCATGTTTGTAACAGAGATCGATGAATTTCAAGACCCGTTCAGGACTTACATCATTCTGTAGGATATGTGCAGGTGAGATCATGTATCCACCCCCTGCCCCAAGTATTTTGATTTTCTCCATGATATCCTTCTCAAGCTCCTCATCGCTTCCGTTGGGAAGCAGGTCCTGCTGATCAATGGCCCCCCAGAATGAGAATAGATCCCCAAAACCATCCTTCATGTCCCTTGGAAGGTGTCCTGGGACATCGGGCTGTACCGGATTAAAAACTTCGAATCCCATTTCGTGAATATCTTTTAACAGCTCACTTACAGCCCCGTCGCAGTGCAGGATGGGTATAATGTCGGGCTTCTTTTCTTTGAAGCACCGGATCATTTCTGTGTAAAAGGGTTTGAGTTGTTTCCGGAAGGTGTCCTGGTCCATGATCAGGCTTTGCTGGGTGCCAAAATCATCACCGAACCAGATGGCATCCACCCCTTTGTCAATCAGACGCAGGCCTATCTCGGTCTGAAACTCTGCGCATGCCTGAAACAGGGGGATCACATACTCGGTCTCCATCATCATATCCACAAGCAATTTCTCCATCCCGGCCAGCTGGTGACCCAGCGAAAATACGGTGACCTCAATATCGCCGAATACCAGGTACTCATCATGGTACTTTTTAACCAGAGCCTCCGCATCCCGGTAGCGACCGGGTGCATCCGGATCGGGAAAGGTGAAATTATCAATATCTGACTTGGATTGTGCATGTGCCAGCGGATAATCCACCACCTCCACGTAGATATCTCCCTGGCGCATAAGCATTTGATATTCATTAAGCCAGTGCCCATTCTCATCAGGCTCGATCCCATAATCATCCGATACAGAGGCCCCGGTCACCACCACATCGCTGCCCATAGCAGTGCGTAATTCATTGGCACTGATCCGGTAGGTAACATCTTCATAGAGGTTTTCTGTGTAGTGGGCAGGAATATCCAGCTCCTTACTGAAGTGATCCGTTAATTGCCGGCACATTTCGAATTGCAAAGGAACCCGATCGGCTTTGCCGGGGAGTCTCCCAAAGGTTTTCAGTACACGTTCTCTTGCATTCATGTTTTCCGGGTTTATTTTGTGCCTCCATCCCCTCAAGCGAAATAATCAGGAGCCAACACTCTTCCTGATTTCCGATGGTGAGAGTCCCAGTTTATTTTTGAAGACCCTGCTGAAATAGTAGATGGACTGGAAGCCTAATTCGTAGCTGATCTCTTTAACACTTTTGTCGGTATAAAGAAGCATCTCCTTTGCTCTCAATACCTTCAGGTCCAGATGGTACTGCACAGGAGGAACCCCTGTGTACTTTTTAAACATTTTCCTGAAATAAGAGTATCCAATGTTGTTCTTTTCAGCGAATTCCTGAAAATTGATTTCCGATTCAACATTTTCCCGGATGGAGAAACAGGCATTCTGAATGATCTTTTCGACGCGCTTTCCACTAAAATCCTTCTGTTTATCATATGAAACGATAAACCCGAGCATTTTCATGATCATCCCGGAAGCCACCTGCTGATAGCCAGGTTTCTCCTCCATCACATAAGAGAAGATCTTATAATAGGAATCTATAATCTCCTCGTTATACCCAATTTCGATCACCGCATTCTTGGAGGTAAACCAGGGGCGGCCGAATATCTGGTGGGCAATATGTCCTGAAAATCCCACATAGTTCTCCACCCACCCTGTATCATTCAATGGTTTATAACGGTGCCAACGACCCGGTTTTGTGAATATAAGTGAACCGGGCTTCACTTTGAATTTTCCGCTGTGACTCTCGTAAACTCCCTCACCGCCGGTAATGTAATTAATCTGGTATTCATTCAAAATGCGGCCCTGATCAAAATTGAAATAGTATCCGGAGGGATGCGAATTGGGAGGATAGAACACACCGGGTTCTATCTCCGTCTTTCCGGCACAATTCAGGAACAGGCCCCAATCCTTATCCTCCTGGGAAGGATTTAAATATTTAAAAAAATCTTCCAAGTTCAGCAAATTAGAAAAAGATCTGGAGAAAGAGATTATACCATGCTCATTTTGTGCAAACAATTGACCAAAATGTCTATTGATGAAGGCTTGAATACCCCGTAATTTTGAATTTAAAGTATCGGTCATGCACAAAAGACTTGCATTTAAGATGAAGCTCAAACCTGGAAAGATCTCAGAGTATAAAAAACGCCATGATGAGCTATGGCCGGACCTTCATAAACTTTTGAAGGATGCCGGCCTTTCGGAATACAGTATTTTCATGAAGAAACCAGTATACTGTTTGCCTTTCAAAAGCAGGCAGGCGACCAGGGTTCTCAGGACCTGGGGAAAACTGAGATCGTTCAGCAATGGTGGAAATACATGGCCGACATTATGGAAACCAATCCTGACAACTCTCCGGTTTCCATTCCCCTTGAAGAGGTATTTTTCATGGAATAGTTGAATCCAATATAAATAGAAATATGAGCCAATCAGAAACCATTAAAAAAGCATTTGAAGCAGCCAGAGATCAATATGCCCAAATAGGGGTGGATGTGGAGAGTGCCATGAAGCAATTGGATGCATTCCCCATTTCCCTGCATTGCTGGCAGGCGGATGATGTGGGAGGATTTGAAACTCCCGATTCATCTCTTTCCGGTGGAGGGATTCAAGCAACGGGGAACTATCCCGGGAAAGCTACAAATATCCCTGAGCACCGCATGGACCTGGAAAAAGTCATGAGCCTGATTCCCGGAAAACAGCGCCTGAATCTCCATGCCATTTACGGAGATTTCCAGGGGGAAAAGGTGGATCGCAACGAGATCGAGCTAAAGCATTTTCAGAGCTGGATTGACTGGGCCAGGGACCAGGAAATCGGCATGGACTTCAATTGCAGTGTATTCTCACATCCCTTAGCCAGTGACGACCTGACCCTGTCACATAAGAATAAAGAGATCCGTGATTTCTGGATCGAACACACCAAAAGGAGCCGTGCCATTGGTGCAGAAATGGGAAAGCAACTGGGAAGTCCGGCCATTCACAACATCTGGATCCAGGATGGATCAAAGGATCTGCCAGTGGATCGCTATACGCACCGTGCCATCCTCAAGGACTCCCTGGATGCGATCTTTGCGCAGAAATACAATAGTGAACACCTGAAGGATGCCGTTGAAAGCAAGCTTTTTGGAATCGGACTGGAAGCCATGACCGTGGGCAATTCGGAGTTTTACCTGGGCTATGCGGTGGCCAACCAGACCCTGATCTGCCTGGACAGCGGCCACTTCCACCCTACCGAGCAGGTGGGAGATAAAATCTCTTCTGCCCTACTGTTTGTGCCTGAGATCCTCCTGCACGTAACAAGGCCCATCCGCTGGGACTCGGACCATGTGGTAACCCTGAATGACGACACCATGCTGATTGCCCAGGAGATTGTAAGGTGCAATGCCCTGGACAGGGTGCATATGGGACTCGACTTTTTCGATGCAAGCATCAACCGGATCGGTGCCTATGTGGTGGGTACCCGTGCCGCTCAGCAGGCCATGCTTTTTGCACTTCTGGAGCCTCGGGAATTGCTCCTCGACTATGAAGAGGGAGGACAGTTCTTCGAGCGGCTGGCCATGTTGGAATTGCTCAAAACCAAACCCTTTGGAGCTGTCTGGGATTATTACTGTCTAAAGAATGAGGTTCCTGTTGCACAAGATTTTATTACTGACATTCAGCAATATGAGAAAGATGTGCTGAGCAAACGATTATAAGTTGTAGTTTTTAAAGAGATGAAAAACACCATTCTGATAATATCCTTGTTATCCTTTTTGATTTCTTGCAGTAAAAAAATCGAAAAACCTAATATCGTATTTGTTTTTGCAGATCAGTGGCGAGCGCAATCAATGGGGTATGCCGGTAATCCTGATGTTATAACCCCAAATCTTGACAAGCTTGCTTTGGAGGGTGTATGTTTTTCGAATGCCGTTTCAACCAGTCCGGTATGCACACCATATAGAGCTATGTTGCTCACAGGGAAATACGTATTGAAAAATGGTATGTTTATGAATGATGTTTCGCTTGATCCTGACTCCGAGAGTTTTGCGAAACTCTTAAAACGTCAGGGCTACCATACTGCTTATATTGGGAAATGGCACCTCGATGGGAATGGACGCTCTTCATTTATACCAGAAGAAAGGCGACAGGGCTTCGAATACTGGAAGGTGTTAGAGTGTTCTCATGCTTATAACAACTCGAAATACTGGGGAAATGATGACCAATTGCATACCTGGGAAGGGTACGATGCAAAAGCTCAAACGAACGATGCAATTGCCTATATTGAAAAAATGTCGAAAGGTAAAAATCCCTTTTGCCTGATGCTTTCCTGGGGACCTCCTCATGCTCCCTATAAAACGGCACCTGAAGAATTCCAGGATCTATATGAAAATATGGATGTACAGGTAAGGCCAAATGTGCCAGAAGATATAATCGAAGAAACAAAGGCCAAATTAAGAGGGTATTATGCCCATTGTTCTGCACTTGACAGCTATATCGGACAATTACAGGAGACTGTCAGGCAAAGTAATATTGAAGACAATACCATCTTTGTTTTTACTTCCGACCATGGTGATATGATTGGCAGCCAGGGACAAATTAAAAAGCAGAAGATTTATGAAGAATCGGCTAAAGTTCCTTTCATTATTAAATATCCGGCATTACTGGGGAAAGAGGGAAAGACAAGTGATTTTTTGTTAAACACCCTGGATATATTACCTACCTTGATGGGAATGTCGGGCTTGAACGTGCCTGATGGCCTGGATGGAGAAGATATTACCGGGGTAATTCTTGGCAATAAAGAGGATGATCGAAAAGCTGCTCTTGTTACATGTGTGCAACCTTTTGGTCAATGGTCCAGAGCTCATGGCGGGAGGGAATTCAGAGGTATTATAACGAAAAAATATACCTACGCGCAAGATTTGTCAGGTAATTGGTTGCTCTTTGATAATGTGGCCGATCCCTATCAATTAAATAATCTTATCGGAAATCCGTCTTTTAACGAAATTTCAAAGAAATTAGAAGAATTGCTATCCAGGGAGCTCCAACAGCTGGAGGATGATTTTTTACCAGGACCATCCTATATAAAAAAGTTTGGACATATGGTTGATTCAAGCGGAACCGTAGCCTACGAAAACTGATACAATACAAAAAGATCCCGGTGATCTGATGGAGGATTTGTGCAAGAAGTTTCTAACTTGAGAGCAAAAGTTCGCTATGGTAAATTGGCTTAGATTGCAGAACGGCTCTGATATTCGTGGAGTGGCACTGGAAGGCGTACGGGATGAGAAGGTAAACCTGAGCAGCGATGTCGCCATGAAGTTGGGACAGGCATTTGCAGCATGGTTGGAATCAAATGCTCAGGGTTTAAAAAAAGTAGCTGTTGGAACAGACTCCAGAATATCAGGTAATAAATTGAAACAGGCATTTATCGACGGACTGTTAAATTCTGGTTTTGATGTACTCGATTGTGGACTTGCTTCAACCCCGGCCATGTTTATGACCACCATTGATCCCGCTCTGAAGGTGGAAGGAGGTGTCATGCTTACTGCAAGTCACCTGCCCTTTAACCGGAACGGTATGAAGTTTTTTACCGAAAAGGGTGGTTTCGACAAGGGAAATGTATCAGATCTTCTTCAGATCGCTTCTAAGGAAAATTTCATTGTTACCGATTCAAAAGGCAGCGTACAAAAAATCGATTTCATCTCTGAATATGCAAATTTCCTTATGAAGACCATTCGTAAAGGAGTAAATGACCCCGATCAATATAACACTCCCCTGGCCGGACTCAAAATCATTGTGGATGCAGGCAATGGCGCAGGAGGATTCTTTGCAGGGAAGGTACTTAAACCCCTGGGTGCTGATATTTCGGGAAGTCAGTTCCTGAACCCTGATGGGCGCTTTCCCAACCATGTGCCCAATCCGGAGGATGCAGAGGCTATGGCTTCCATCTGCGATGCAGTGACCCGGGAACAGGCCGACCTTGGAATTATCTTTGACACAGATGTGGACCGGGCAGCCATTGTGGATGCTGAGGGAAATGCGATCAACCGTAACAAGCTGATCGCTCTGATCTCATCCGTGATCCTGGAGGAGCACCCGGGTTCGGTCATCGTCACCGATTCCATCACCTCATCCGGACTCAACTGGTTTATTACCAAACACCTGAAAGGAGTGCACCACCGCTTCAAAAGGGGCTATAAAAATGTGATCAATGAATCGCTGCGTCTCAATGCAGAGGGTGTGGAATCGTGGCTGGCCATAGAGACCTCGGGCCATGCTGCACTGAAGGAGAACCATTTCCTTGATGACGGAGCCTACCTGGTGGCCAAACTTCTGATCCAGATGGCGAAATTGAAACGGAAGGGTCAGACGCTCAGCGGCCTCATAGAAATACTGCCCCATCCGCTTGAAGAGGGAGAGTTCAGGCTAGATATACGGACCAAAGAATTCGGGAGTTATGGTAAAGAGGTCCTGAAACAACTGGCCGAATTGATCGAAAAGGAAAGGGACTGGTCGACCGAAACGCCAAATCACGAGGGGATCAGAGTAAATTGTACCGGGGAGAACGAAGATGGATGGTTCCTGCTCCGGATGTCCCTGCACGATCCGGTCATGCCTCTTAACGTGGAGTCAAATGTTCGCGGAGGTGTCAAAGCAATCGCCAGGCGTCTGCTCAGGCTGCTCAGAACATTTGAACCTCTTGGACTTGATGCGCTGGATGGAGCCACTTAGTAAGCCCCGTACTCATAGGCTGCCTCATACATGGCCAGTATATTTTCAGGAGGCACCCCGGCCTGGATGTTGTGTACATTGTTAAAGACATAGCCTCCACCCGCTTTGAAAGCCTCCATATTGGCCTGTACATTGGATTTAACCTCCTCCGGGGAAACAAAGGGCAGAATATGCTGGGAGTCGATCCCTCCTCCCCAGAAAACAAGCTCTTCACCAAAACGCTTTTTCAGGAATTCCGGATCCATGCCCTGTGCCGTGATTTGTACCGGGTTCAGGATATCGATTCCATTGTCCAGCAAATCAGGAATGTATTCCACCACTGCACCACAGCTATGGTACCAGATTTTGGCATTGGTCAGTGAACGGATATGCTGAACCAGCTTTTTTTGCCTGGGCTTGACCACCGAACGGTAGAACTCAGGGGGGAAGAGAGGACCATTTTGTCCTGCCAGGTCATCCCCGATCATCACCACATCGATGATATCGCCTATCTCCTTCATAAAGCCCGTGTAGTACTCGAGCCAGAACTTGAGCACCCTGTCAAGCAGTGCCTCACAAAATGAGGGATTCTCCATCATATCCATAAACCATCTTTCAAGTCCCCTCATATACCAGCAGGTCTCATAAACCACCCCTCCAATCCCTGTTGAGACAGCATAGGGCGTTTTTTTCCGGATATTCAGCACCTCTTCCCTGACACCCTTGAAGCGGGAAGGATCGGCACCATCCGGGAAGGGATATGAATCAATATCTTCCAGGTTGGCCTCAGCCAAAGGATGGTAACTGATATCCATGTAGAGCTGCTGCTTGTCCGGCATGGACCAGACTACCCCGAACTCATCCCTGAGATCGTGCCAGAGCTCCCCTTTACGGAAATCCTGCCGGATGGTCCCGTCAAAAGTCTCCGGGCCCTTTGCGGTCACATAACGGAAATCCACCCTGAGCATCTCCAGAATCTCCTCGCTGGGCCTCACCAGTTGCTGTACGGGATCGAGCATTTCAATCTCTTCCTCCTTTCCCAGGTAGTTGAGCAGCTCTACGTAGGCCCTTTTATGAATCCCCGATTGAAATCCACCCAGATCGATGGGGACCCGGTCAGGGGTCTCAAAATTTAGGGCTGCAAGAACCCTTTCCCGGGAAGTCATCTGTTTGCTGCTGGCCATCTCCGAACTTGTTTAGGGATACAGTCAAATTAATATCCTTACGAACATATGCATTCATTTTGAGAATATCAATGCATGAAATGATGCAATGTTTGTATTTATTGGACCAAATCCCGAACATTGCCTGGTGGTGGAAGATGCCTCACTAATAAATCCTGACCGGCCCCAGGATTCCCATGGGGTAGTTGGCCTGGTTACGCGTCCACCTTTGAGCCACCGGGTTATCCTTCAGGCTTTTAACATAATTACCGCTAATGGTGGTCAGTTTAATACCTAAGTGGTTCTCACCCTCTTTCACTGCACTGCCAATGTCATATACATGGGCGCCATACCACTTCGTTCCCAGCTCTGTGCCATTGAGGATGAGTTCGGTGATTCCCTGGACATCTCCCAGGTCAATATACCGGTAGTCCCCATTATCAACATTCATGGTTATATCATAGAAAACAGTTCCCGCAAAATCTTTTGTTGCTGATATATCTACCAGGTCTGCCAAGGAATCCAGTTTCAGTTCCTGCCGCTCGCCATTCATATGATGAAGCTTCAGGTTCCAAAGTCCGCTGATCTCTTTCCCTCCGGAAACAAGCTCCACCGGGTGGCAGAGTTCTCCTTCAATATTGCTTTCAAACACAATCAAAAGGGATGTGGCCCGCGGAAGTACGAGATCTATCTGCCCATTTCCATATGTGGTAGGAAAGCGAAACCTCTCCCCTGTCTCCGGGTTCCAAATCCAGGGCCTTAAGGTGTTGTCCACCTGGAATTTCGCATGGACCGGTATATCTTCAGACAGACTGGTATTGGCTATAAAATACATACAGTTGCCGCCAAGACTGTATGATGATTGACTTAAATACTTATGCGTTTGCTCAAAGCGGACATAGGGTTTCAGTCCAAGGTCGTCCTGCAACTTTCCATACCATTGAATGGGATCTCCCTTGGGTGAAGGATGTAACAGCACATTTCCATCTGATCGCTCCAGCAAAGCATCCACCATTCCTTTCACAGCCGAATCACTGACCTCAGCATCTAAATATGCAGCAGATTTAAAAGGCTTTTTCCCTATAAAGACCACTTTACCACCCGAATCAACAAAGGCGGTCAAGGACCGGGCTGTTTTCGGATCCATGGTTTCTACCCCAGGCAACAGCAGCGTATCATAGGCACGATCTCCATAGAGCATTCTGCCATCTTCAAAAGTTGCACTCCTGATGACATGCTCACTCACATAATCACAGCCTCCTCCGTTCTGATGGATGGCTTCCCACAGGTTGTTCTGGTAGTCCGGATACCATTTTTGTGGGAAGGGATCGCGCTGGGGTCCGAATTTCAACCA
>JAYEOJ010000656.1:0-1686 GCA_034722835.1 Bacteroidota bacterium
CAGGAACATGGATAAGCGAATCGAACTTTACGAAAAACTGGAATCGCTTAAGAAGTTACTGGAGGAGGCCATGGAAACGCCTATGAACTGGGAGCTGGAATATATCCGGGAAAACGGCAAATCCGTAAGCAGGATCTACCTCCAGAAAGAAGATGTTGATATCTATAATAAAGACAGCTGGTCCCGGGCTCATCAATTCATGTATGAGAATATGATGAAACTGGAGCTTTTCTACCAGGAATACAGTGACTATATCAAATACGGACCTTAACAGATGGAGAAATGAAGAGATATAACTCGCTTTACATCAGCCTGTTTTTAGCACTTTTGTTCGTTTTCTGCAACAGCAAAGCCCAACAGGCAGTGGCCCCCGTTAACCGGCAGCCAGCCTTTGCCGGTACCTTTTACCCTGCTTCAAAGCCTGCTCTTGAATCACAGCTAAAGAAACTGTTCCAGGCCGCCAGACCTGCCGATCTTGACGGAAAGGTGCAGACCATTATTGCACCTCATGCAGGATATGACTATTCGGGAGTGGTTGCTGCATCTGCATACCTTAGCATTCCTGCCGGTACCTCTTATAAGAATATTTTTATTATTGCCTCATCCCACCGGGAGCAGTTTAACGGGGTATCGGTCTATTCCCCGGGGAACTATTTAACTCCCCTGGGCGAAGCCAGGGTCAACCGCGAAATTGCAGACGCACTGATCAGTGGAAATAAGAATATTTATTATTACAAAAAGGCACATGACCGGGAACACAGCATTGAGGTACAGATCCCTTACATACAATACCATTTTGAAGAGGTTCCTCCCATTGTTCCCCTGGTAATGGGCTCATCCTCCCTGGCCAGTGCCACCAGGCTTGCTGAGGCACTGTTACCCTATTTTACCCCTGAGAACCTCTTTGTTATCAGTTCCGATTTTTCGCACTATCCCAACTATAATGAGGCCAGGAGGGTCGATAAAATAACCGGGGATGCGATCCTTACCAAGGATCCGGAGCGATTTTATGATGCACTTCGAGAGGTCTCTGGAGAATCTGTCAGAAACCTGGCCACCCCAAGCTGTGGATGGAGTTCCATTATTACCATGCTCTATATGGCCCAGCGCAGGGCAGACCTGGAGCTTTCCCCGGTACTCTACCGCAATTCAGGCGATGCAACTATCGGAGATAAGGAACGGGTTGTCGGATACTGGGCCATTGCCGGTCACGAAGTAGCGCCCGGGGACCGGCCCTTTGCACTGAACAACAAAGAAAAAGAGCAACTGCTTGAAATTTCACGCTCCACCCTCCAAACCTTTATCGAAAGCGGTGAATTGGCTGAAATCCAGATGGATGAACTAAGCTCCACACTGAAACATCCTGCCGGCGCATTTGTGAGCCTCTATATGGGTGGAAGGCTGAGAGGCTGCATTGGGAATTTTCTACCCGATAAACCGCTTTATGCAGTGGTGGAAGAGATGACCATTGCCGCAGCCACACATGACCAGCGTTTTGCCCCCGTGGAATCTCCCGAATTGCCCTACATCACCATCGAGATATCGGTGCTCACTCCCCTGCAAAAAATCAATTCCATTGATGAGTTTAACCTGGGGCATCATGGAATCTATATGCTCAAAGATGGCCGTTCAGGTACCTACCTGCCACAGGTGGCCGAACAGTCTGGCTGGAACAAAAAGGAACTA
>JAYEOJ010000657.1:0-819 GCA_034722835.1 Bacteroidota bacterium
AGCTCAACGGGCATAATCTGATTTTTGGTCGTGCCATCGTAATAGGCAAAATCAAATTCCAGCCTGTTTTTAAAGAAACTCAGATTGGTTCCAAGCTCCCATGAATCTGTTATCTCGGGTAAAAAATTCTGAAAGGCCAGTCTGCCACTCATACTACCTATAGGATAGGAAAATGAGCTTTGCGACACACCATAATAATTTGTAGTTTGATAGGGTCCTGCATCATTCCCCACCCTTGCCACAGATGCTCTTATTTTTCCATTGGATAAGATGGACGACTTAATGCTAAAGGCTTCAGTAAAAAGGAAACTTACGTTCCCGGAATAGAAGCTGTATGAATTATTATCAGCCGGCAATGTGGATGACCAGTCATTACGGTATGTCAGATCAAAATGAAGGTAATTCTTAATGGAGATTGTTCCTATTCCGTACAGAGATAATACCTCTTTCTGACTAAGGCTTTCCCAGGTGGAGTAGTTTTGAAGATTGCTCATATGATAGAAATTTGGCACTTTCCAATCACTGCCGCTCTGTCCGATTCCTTTCCATCGATCGTAGCGGTAGTTGCCTCCCAGGCTAAGATTCATATTAACACTGGAACCCAGATTTTGCTTGTAGTTGAAGAGAAAATCAGTGTTCCATTCATAAGCAGAAGTGAAACTCTGGCTCATGGATCCCTGGTACGAATTATGGTTGTAGCTTCCCCGGGCAACATAGGCTTTTGCGTTGCGATCGGTAAGGTCGAGACCAGAGCGAATAAGAAGATTGAATTTCTCAGAGAGATCAAATTTCACGGATAACAATCCCTGGAGCCGGTTT
>JAYEOJ010000657.1:829-1685 GCA_034722835.1 Bacteroidota bacterium
GGTCCAGTAGGGGTTCGAAGCGGTGCGGTCCCATGCCCATTGTTCCGAACCATCAGCAGCCATGGCGTTGTCTTCTACTGACTGCAAAACCACATTTCTGGGCATGGCTCCCAGTGACCAGCCGGCATTAGCAGGGTCCTCAGCCAGATAAGGTCGGTTATTCACATTATTATGAATGTAATTTATCTTCGCATTCAACTCTATACCTTCCCCGAATTTTGAAGTACCCACCAGGTTGACGGTTTGTTTCTTCATATCATTATTGGGATAGATACCCTGACTGTTCTGGCTGGTAACAGATGCTCTGAATGTGGTATTTTCATTGCCACCATCAAATGCCACAGTATTCATCAGGGTGTATCCTGTGCGATAAAAGGCCTTAAAATAATCAGGCTGACTCTCATATGGGACCTCGTTTTCCAGCCAGTCCTCTTTTAAGCTGCCATCCATCTTACTGCCCCAACTCCAGATCCATGGTTCTTCACCCACTATATCTTTGATGCTTCCATAGACTTCTGTAGGATATCGGCCAAATGCACCCTGACCATACTCATTTTGGAAAGTTGGATATTTCATGGGGTCCTCGGCCATAAAACTGGTATTAAAAGATATACCTATTCCCTTGCGCTTGCTACCCTTTTTAGTGGTAATCAGGATAACACCATTGGCACCTCGAGAGCCATAAACCGCAGCAGCACCCGCACCTTTCAGTACACTCATGGATTCCACATCGTCGGGATTAATGTCGGAAAGGGCATCCCCCTTATCGGTACCTCCCCACTGGCTGGCGCCTCCATACGTCCCCCCGCTCACAGGGACACCATCAATAACAATCAGGGGACGGTTTCCACTGGAT
>JAYEOJ010000658.1:0-7306 GCA_034722835.1 Bacteroidota bacterium
TTTTGACCGGACAGGCGATCTCTATTTTAGTATTGGAGATCGCGGAGCACAGGATCAGGCCCAGGATCCCACCAGGCCAAATGGCAAGATCCACAGGATCTTCCCTGATGGAAGTATACCGGACGATAATCCCTTTATTAAGGGAGGACTGGCTTCTCTATTTACACTGGGGAACAGGAATCCCCAGGGGCTCTCTGTGCATCCTGCCACCGATGAGATCTGGGAGGCGGAGCACGGTCCCCTGGGAGGAGACGAGTTGAACCTGATTCGCTCCGGTGTTAATTATGGTTGGCCGGTCATTACCTACGGAAGCAATTACGATGGAGCACCTGTTTCAGAACTCACCCGAAAGGAAGGATATGCCCAGCCGGTATTGTACTGGAAGCCTTCCACAGCAGTATGCGGAATCGAGTTTTACCAGGGGGAAGCATTTCCGGGGTGGAAGAACAAACTGCTGGTGGGTGCATTGAAGTATGAAGAGGTAAGACTGCTTGATATTGAAGCTGACAGGGTCATGCACCAGGAAGTGATCTTCAAGAATTATGGAAGGGTGAGGGACATCGGTCTCGATCCGGAAGGGAACATTTATTTTGTGCTTAATAAACCGGACCGAATCGTCAGGCTTACAGCACTGGCTGAGCGAACAGGTCAGTAGTTAGCAGATAACTTCAACAAAAGTTTAATATATCATGAGAACTAGTTGTTTATTCATTGCGTTTTTGATCTTCGTAGTTATGCAAAGCTGTACCGAACCTGAACATACCTATGTCACCGTGGTTTTCGATGTGGAAGATTATATCTCACCGGTTGAAGACAGTGTGGATGAGATTCCCCTCTGGCTGGCTGAGACCATGACGGAGGTAGGAGTTACCGGAACATTTTTTGTGATCGGGGAGAAGGCTCGTTCCCTTGAAGAACGCGGACGGCGCGATGTGATTGAAGCCATGGCCTCCCACGATATTGGAAGCCATACCAACCTGGGTTCCATCCATCCAACCGTCACGGAAATTCTTGAGTATGCAGATTGGGACCAGGGGGTCCAGGCAATGCTCGAAAATGAATCACTTGGATTTGAGGAACTTGAGAGAATATTCGGGGTTCCCGTAACTACGCTGGCCCGTCACGGGGGATCCTATGGTCCCCAGCTGGTCTATGCGCTGGGACAGATGGGGAAGGGCTATGTCTATTCACCGGTGCAGCTTCCCGGGAAGCACGCTGTATGGTTCTGCAATACCCTGAATTTTCATGGCGATTATGGGGCTTTCGATGACGTCTATTACAGCGATGAATTGTTTAATCCAGTATTTGACAATCTGAAGGAAAACTTCTTAGCGGATATTGAAGGGGTGGATATGATCTCTTTCTTTGCCTGTCACCCCACCAAGGTCAGAGCGGAACAATTCTGGGATTTTAATTTTTACGAAGGAGCCAATCCTGATCGGGATAGCCTCAAAGCTCCACGGCTCCGCCCGGCAGAAAGCATGGTAACCGCCCGAAAGAATTTCAAACGTTTGATGCAGTTCCTGAAAGACCAGGAGCAGATCGAGGTGGTCACGATCAGCGATCTGATGGATCGATTTGCATACCAAGCTGATTATATTACCGGGAAGGATCTGGTAAGAATTGCAGAGGAAATCAAATCCACCAGTCAGGTTGTCTATGATGATGTATATTCCCCTGCAGAGGTATTTTCAGCACTGGCTCAATCACTTCTGGAATACAGTCAGAGCGGCAAAATACCGGGAAAACTTCAGCGACAGGCTCCGCTTGGTCCCATGACCATGCCACCGGAAGTGCCGGGCATTTCATCTCTCCCTTATGAGCAGGTTCTGGAACTGGCGGCACTTGCTATGGATTCCATCCGAAACCGTGGATATCTACCCTCAGAGCTTGTGGATGGGGAGGGGAGTATCGGTACAGGATCCCTCCTGCAACTGTTCAGCACAGCGTACCTGGATATTGCAGGAAAGAAGGAACGGGATACCTATGAGGTGATCCCCTTCGATTGCTATCCAAAGGAGAATGAAGAGATAATTATCTCAGAGGTTGAAAGTTACAAGCACTGGATCGTTCACCGGACCGATCTGGATATGTCGCACCTGGCTGAGATGACCCGGAAGCAGCTCTGGACACTGAAGCCCGCTCATGAGAAACGATAGTACAGGGCCTTATCTGAATATAAGGTAGGCCAGGATCAACAGCCCGCAAATAATAGCAAGCAGGAAAATCAGGATCAGCCGCCTTTTCCTGTTGCGCTGCTCCCTGAGGGTAATAGTACTTATGGCATCCTCGTCAATCTCATTCAGACAACTTTCCAGTTGTTTTACCTGGAAATTGTGTTGAGCAATCTGGACGTATGCACCCAGGGCAAATCCGATAATGATGGCAGCACTGAATACCAGGTAATCATCCCACTGGAAGGGCCGGATCTCTCCGTACTTAAAATAGAAGTAGTAGAGCATACCCGATAAAATTAAGAGTGCATTGGAGAGTGCTCCCACATAAAGCGATTTGATATATCGCTGATGGTAAAAGTTTATCTTGTTCTCCAGGGTGGTTCTGACCGTTGGATCCGATGCACCGGCTTCCGGAATTTTCCTTATCATAAGCCATTGGAAACGGATGGCCCAGGTAATACCCAGAAGGATCGTAGCACAAACCAGGATGACAGGCAGGTTATTTTTGAAGAGATATATGATCCCCAATAATGATAAGCCGATAATACTTTTCAAAACGATATCAAAGATTAAACCTTTTCTAAACAACTGGTCGATGTCTTTGGATTTCCTGGTCAGAAAGCCTTCAATCTCTGCCATAGACAATCTCTTATCTTCAAAACTGCTTTCGTTTTTCCATGCGGCTTTTATGTTATCTAAATCTATGGATTTCATCTTATTGGAGTTGTGTAATTATTTCAGCCAGCCTGGTCCGGATGCGGACCAGCCTGACACTAACATTCTTCACAGTTATTCCGATGGTATCTGCGATCTCCTCGTAACTCTTTTCTTCAAGCCATAAAAGAATAATGGCCTTCTCCACTTTACGCAGCTTTGAAATGGCCTTATAAAGGAGCTGAATTTCTTCAGTTAGTTGGTAGGAGTCGGAAGGATCGTACGGAATTTCGGGGGAGGAGGATGTGTCATCGACCAATAGTTCTTTCCTGGTTAGTCAATGATCCGGACTAAAAACTACAAAATATACCTGACTGTTTTGTTTTCGATCATCTCCTGCAGCTGATTGAGCAGGGCCCGTTCATGTGGATCAATATGACCATCTTCTGTAGCAAGCTGCACAATGGTATCCATCTCGGCACGGGTAATTTTTTCATCCTCAATGGCTTTTTCAATCATTTTTCTTAGCCGTCCGGCACTCTCGGAAACTTTCATAGTTGTATGCAGGTTTATTTTGTTCCATAAAAATAACAGGAAAAAGCTTCTTACAGAATAGTTTTGGGCAAAAAAAAAGCCTGTCAAAACTGACAGGCTTAGAATGCGGTAGGGTCAAAATGTAGTTATACTAATTTGACGTTTGTTGCGCTCAGTCCTTTTGGACCTTCTTCCACATCGTAGCTAACTTTATCGCCTTCAGTGATTTCGTCGATTAATCCGCTTTGATGAACAAAAACGGCTTTACCTCCTTCTTCAGGGTTGATAAAACCAAAACCTTTTACATTGTTGAAGAATTTTACTGTACCGTTACTCATAACTTTTAATTAAAATGAAACATAACTTTTACTAATAACAAGTGTAAAGGTAATTTGTTTTATTGGATTAATGCTTAATTATTATTCTGGAAGACAAATATTTACCATCGAGGCTGATTTTGATCATATAGATGCCAGCGTCCAGGCTGCTCATGTCAAGCACATGTGTGTCATAATAATTGCTTATCAGGCTTTGTATTTCTCTCCCCCGGGAATCATATAATTCAATTTCAGCTTCTCCCACCTGGTCCAGGATCTTAACATTCAGCATATCGTATACCGGATTTGGATAAATACGGATGGCCGAGTGATTTAATATCTTAATCTGTTGTTCTGTTCCAACCGTACTGAGGCCTACATTCCACTCTATTTCGACTTTGTGATAGTAGCTTGCATCGTCGAAAGGTCTTAACTGGTAGGAGGTATCTGTCACAGTAGCTTTCACTGTGTTTAGTCCCCCGTTAAGTTCACTTTTCAGAATGCTGATGGAATCCATGCCTGCACCTATCATTGCATCGTTGAGATACCATAAGCTTTCCAGAGAATTTGGTTCCGGGTGGTTCAGATCAAGTTTAAACAGGACTGAGTCTGCAGTCATCTCAAAGGTGGTGGTACCCGGCTCATATTCTTTAAGCGGTGATGCCTTTGCATAGAGAGCTTCAATAACCCCCTCCCTGCAAACTGCACAAAAAGGTTCTCCCAGGTATCTCATAATGCAGTTTTGATGCGGTCTGTACCAGGATGTATTTTCAGCATGTGAATATAATCCGATGTCGTAGTCACCATACCAGTTCCTCCACTTTAACTGTTCGAGATCGGTCTCCTGGGTCATGTTGATAGCTTCCCTTGCATACTGGATCCCGGCCCAGTATTCATCGGCCAGGTCAGCAAAGGAATGTCCCAGTTCATGCAATGCAATATCAGGGGAATCCTCATGCAGGGATGCTGTGGCCACCCAGCCCCCTGAACCGCCATAGGTATCTGAATTTACAAGCATAAATACCTGGTCATATTCCGGAAAGTTGTTTGCCAGTACGGTTGTGATAGCGGTATTGTCTGTGGGAACCAGCAAACGATCAATGCCTGCATAGCCAAATGTACTTCCAAAATAATTATCTATCAGGTTGTCCGGATCCGTTGCTGCGCCAGATACATTGGAAGGTACACTGATGGAAAAAGCGTTAAAAAAACTATTAAATCTTTCAAACGGATCTACAGTAAATAGCAGGTCGGTATACTCTTCAGCGATATCTCTGAAATCCTGTAATTCGCTCTCCAGGAATCCATCCCCCAGAAATACCAGGTTGATTGGATAGTCCACATCACCCTGATACAGAATGGTATCGACAGTGTAGGTCTGACTGAACATTCCGTTTGGTGCGGCAATAAGGATCAAAAGCGTAATTAATAGAGATTTGTAAAGTTGTTTCATTGGATTTGAGTTTTTAATAGGAGCGTGCCTTCGTTAACATTACCTGTGAATCTATTAAGCAGTATGGAACTTGCACCGGGCTCAATCTGTAATCTTATGCTGAATTGTGCACTGTCCAGATGGATCATTTTATATTCAAGCTGACCGGCATCGTTCACATATTCGACAGATCTGTCTAAAGGGTTGGGAATACGGCGTCGGGTCATGGGTTGTTGATTCCTGTCCAGGACAAGGAGTTCAAGATCATCTTTCTCAGCATGATCCGCACGTTCCCTGACATCCTTAATTTTTCCCTCTCGAATGATCATATTGATCAAGTGGGCATTATAGTTGGTAAGCGTACTATCTCTGGTAAGTTGATAATTCAGAAACAGGATTCTTGAAGTTTCTGCGGCTTTGTTTTTGTCGGGATCTGAACTATAGGTATTTCTGGGAGGATTGCATGATATCAGGATGGATAACAAGATCAACAATAGAAGAACCCATATTTCGGATTTTCGCTGATTCATGTGATAGCACTCCCCGGGGAAGAGTATAACAGTTAATAATTTCGAGCATAATCAATTAGGGCAGCAATAAGTTAGACAAATCAACTGACAGAAAGAAGGGTTAACTCGTTTTTAACACATCTACACATGTTAAGGCAATTCAGTTTCAATGGCAGCCAGAATTTTAGCTGCATGCTCGCTGAAGGATTCCCGGACTGGGAACATATTTGTTGGTATTCATCATGCTCCCTGCCAGGAGTATGGAAATTTCCTTTTCTGTCAGGAAGTAGGTACCGTATTTGTCTTCTGAAAGCAGATGATGCCTTATTTTTCTGAATAGTCTGATCATTCGATTTGAATACACAAGAGATTAATAGTCTTACAACATTCAAGCTCACAAATTGTTGCAATTCACCCTATACGGCCTTTTTGCCTGACATACATTGACAAGCACTGATAAATTCTTTAAATTCAGAAGGAAATGATGAAATCATGAACAACAGAAGAGATGTATTAAAAACCCTGGCTTTGCTTCCTCTGGCGGCCTGCACCAGAACCATGAACAATGATGCACCTGTGGATCTCCCGGAACCAGCCCCTGTTCCTTCAGGCTGGCAACCCGATGGCCTTACACTTAATCTGCACCCGGTTAAGATCAAAAAGGTCAAGGCCATTGCAACAGCCCCTTATGGGATTGAGCTGGTCATCGTAAAAGTGGAAACAGACCAGCCGGGACTTCATGGTGTGGGATGCGCGACCTTCAGGCAGAGGGCTCATGCGGTGGTATCAGCCATTGACGATTACCTGGATGATTTTTGCAGAGACAAGGATGTCAGTAATATTGAGGACCTGTGGCAAACAGCCTATGTCAGTTCCTACTGGCGGAACGGACCGGTCCTCAACAATGCCCTCAGTGGTTTGAACCAGGCTTTGTGGGATATCAAGGGCAAGATGGCGGGGATGCCCGTTTACCAGCTGTTGGGGGGAAAGACAAGATTTGCGGTGGATACCTATACCCATGCATCAGGTCCCAGCCCTGAAGCGGTCATGGATGATGTGGCTAAATACAGAGAACAGGGATTCAGGCACATACGAATGCAGCTGGGGGGATATGGGTCCACCCATCTGTCAGAAACGCCGGATTACAAGCGCTATGGTTTTGGTCATCCCGATGACAATACCCTGAACGCCCAGGCTTATAAAAGGGGAGTAGTGGATATGTTCCGCCTGGCCAGGAAACGATTCGGGGATGAAATCGAATTCCTTCATGATGTCCATGAACGTATTGAGCCCATGGATGCCATTGATCTTATAAAGAAGCTGGAAGAATACAGGCCCTTCTTCATTGAAGATCCCTTCTCACCTGAGAACATGGGCTGGTTCAAAATGTTGCGCCAGCAAACTGCGGTACCCATTGCCATGGGCGAGTTATTTAATAATCCCCATGAGTGGGTGGAACCCATCAGCCAGAGAATGTATGATTTCATTCGGATCCATATCTCCCAGATCGGGGGGATCACTCCTGCCATGAAGGTGGCCAGGCTGGGCGAATGGTTCAACGTGCGTACCGCCTGGCATGGTCCGGGAGATACTTCTCCCATTGGTCATGCTGCCAATGCGCATATTGACCTGGCCGTCTGGAACTTTGGCATTCAGGAGGCCATAAGATTTAACGACCTGACC
>JAYEOJ010000659.1:0-7304 GCA_034722835.1 Bacteroidota bacterium
ATCATCGAGGAGAATGAGTTATACAGGTATGACCTGAGGGTACTGGAGGGGAGCCTCGACGGCATTGATACCACCACTTACCTGGCCGGCCCGGGGAGTGAGATCAGGAGAAGTGTTCTGCTGAATAACCGGATCGAATATGTCCTGACAGAGCCTGGAGATACCCCGGAATCACTCCGGGCAGAGCTTGGCCTGTATAAGAATGAGATTTACAGGTACAATGATCTTTATAAGGGAGTAAAACTGGAAACAGGCACCATCATCTATCTCCAGCCAAAAAGGAGAAAGGCAGCGGCGGGCAATGAGATTCACACGGTGGAAGCAGGTCAGACCATGTATGATATCTCCCAGATCTATGGTGTGAAACTGAAGCACCTGTACAGGAAGAACCATATGATGGAGGGTGAACAACCCCTCGAAGGCACAGATATCTACCTGAGAAGGAAGAAGCGTGAACCTGTGTTAAAGCTGGAACCCACCAGGGAAGAGTATGAAGAGGAAGAGATGCAGTTCCGCTTCGAACACTAGTCTTTTAATTCACCACATTGACCGGCATAGGAAATGGACTGTCGTTTCTGGCTGGCTATGACCAGGATTCCCATACCTGAGGAACTTACATCCAGGCTAACCGTGTATTTATCCTTCTCGGACTGGATGGCAAAGTTCACTGAAATGCGCATTTTATTGTCGTCCCTGGTGATTGTAAGATTCTCCGGTTCCCCGTTGAACTCAATACCCCCGCTATCACCATAGGCTCCTGAATAGGCTCTGCCAAAATAGGGCAGGTAGGCTTCGTAAGTCCCTTCCGCGGCTTTGAGCGCATAATGGGATGTAATCTGAATGGTTCTGCCACCGGACGGAGAAGCGGACCTGATGGTGAACATGTAGTTGCCACTTTCTATCAGGGCAGCCGTATTTTCGTAGTCAGCAGCAGCTTTTTCTTTTTTCGCAGTGGAGGATGACGCGGAGCATCCGGCAAGAATGAATGCAGCAATAAGAAGGCTAATAATTCCCGGTTTCATATAGCAGGCTTTTGAATTATTCTGTGCAAAGATATTCATTTAGCTCAAATTGTTCAAAACATGTTAATCATTTTGACTGTCAAAACTTTACATTGGGTTAAGCTTGTCTTAAATTTGTATGAAAACTGAATCATGACCCAAACAGAATCAGCACCTGTCAGAATGATCCTCCCCCCTGATGGCCGGCAGACACGTATCGATTTTTTTGGGGAATCCACTTCAAGAAAGCACTCTCCCGATTGGTGGCAATCCATTTCATCGATTTTCAGGCACCATCAGAAGGAAGAAGGTGTTGACCTGAATTTCTATTCCAGGCAGCTTGAAAAGGAGGGATACTCTGAAAAATCCAGAAAGAGTTACCTGTTTATGGTCAAACGGTTCTTTGAATATTTTAAAGGGATTGAGCCACGGAAGATCAGTATGGGAGCCATCGAAGATTATAATTTTGAATTCTTTGTTTCGGGCAGGTACTCACGCTCCTACCAGTTGCAATTTATCAATGCAGTCAGGCTCTATTACCTGTTGACAGAGGGGATCGACCTGAATTTAAAAAAGCTCAGGAAAACCGGTACACCCCGTTCCTGAGAGGAAAACCTGCCAGAAAATCTTTAATATCCATTCTCCGTTTCCCTTCCTGCTGAATGGAGTGAATATGAATCTCCCCATCACTTACCGCAACCTTTAAGAAGCGTTTATCATCGCTGTTAATTGTTCCGGGAGCATCCTCATGTGAAGTTGCCTCAAAAGAAGCCTTGAATATTTTGCAGTGCAAGATTTCCCCTTCTTCGTTTTCCAGGAGGCAATATGCTCCCGGGTAGGGGCTGAGTCCCCGAATCAGGTTAAAAAGCCGCTCACCCGGTAGATTCCAGTCAATTCGACAATCTTCCTTGAATATTTTGGGGGCCTTCTTTAAGGGGGTTTCCGGGTCCAGGTATTGATCCTGTGACCTTGCTTCCAGCTGACCGCTGGAAAGCTGCAGAACGGTTTCCAGGACCAGTCTGGAACCCAGATCCATGAGCCTGTCATGCAATTCTCCCGCACATTCATCTGCTCCAATGGCGGTACGCTCCTGGAGCAGGATTTTTCCCGTATCGATTTGCTCATCAATGAAGAATGTGGTCACTCCGGTCTCGCTTTCCCCGTTGATCAGGACATGATTGATGGGTGCTGCGCCACGGTATTGAGGAAGCAATGAGGCATGCAGGTTAAAGGTTCCCAGGGTGGGGATGCTCCACACCAGCTCCGGCAGCATTCGGAATGCCACCACGATCTGCAGATCCGGTTTCAAGGCTCCAAGTTCCTCCAGGAAGGAGGGATCTTTCAGATTCTCCGGCTGAAGAATTGGAATTTGCCTTTCCTGTCGCTGTAAATAGGTTTTGACCTCAGAACAGCGGATAAGCTTTCCTCTTCCAGCCCGCCGGTCCGGGGCAGTGATCACCCCTACCACATTGCAGCCCGATTCCAGCAATAGTTTCAGGGGGCTAACGGCAAAACCGGGAGTCCCCATAAAGACGATGCGTGGGAATTGCTTACTCATCCTTCAATGGATTGTTATACCTTGCTATGTTCAGGAAATGGCCCATTTTGTCCCGCTTGGTCTCCAGGTAAAACTGGTTGTGTTTATTGGAGGGGACCTCAAGCTGAATGGTTTCCACTATGGTCATCCCATAACCCTCCAGTCCTGCTTTTTTTACCGGGTTGTTGGTAATCAGCCTGAGGTTCCTGATTCCCAGTGCGTGTAACATTCCGGCTCCCACTCCGTAATCGCGCTCATCATCAAGAAATCCCAGTTCCAGGTTGGCCTCTACGGTATCGCGACCCTCTTCCTGGAGTTTGTAGGCTTTCATCTTATTGTACAGACCAATGCCTCGTCCCTCCTGGTTCAGGTAGATGACTGCTCCCTGGCCCTTTTTATGCACCATTTTCATGGCTTCGTGCAGCTGGCTGCCGCAATCACATCGGTAGCTGCCGAAAATATCTCCCGTTACACAGGATGAGTGTACCCTGACAAGTACATTATCATCCAGGCTCCATTCTCCTTTGGTAATGGCCACATGCTCCAGGCCATTTGATTTCTGGATGAAGGGTGTCAGGTTAAAATCACCATATTCGGTGGGAAGTTTTACAGTAGTTCCCTTGATTACAATGGAGTCGGAGTCAAGCCGATAAGCAATCAGATCCCTGATGGTAATGATCTTCAGGTGATATTCTTCAGCGATCTTTGAGAGTTCCGGCAGACGTGCCATGGAACCGTTTTCATTCATGATCTCCACCAGGACCCCACCGGGCTTCAGTCCCGCAAGCCGTGTCAGGTCCACAGCTGCTTCGGTATGCCCGGCACGCCTCAGAACCCCCTGTCGTTTTGATTTCAGGGGAAAGATATGTCCGGGGCGCCCAAGGTCGTCGGGCCGGGTAGTCGGATCAACCAGGGCCCTGATTGTTTTGGCCCGGTCCGTTGCTGATATTCCAGTGGTACATCCCTGTCCCAACAGATCCACTGAAACAGTGAAGGCCGTGGCGTGACTACTGGTATTGCTGCTTACCATCATTGGAAGGTCCAGCTCCAGGCACCGGTCCTCGGTCAGCGAGGCACAGATCAGGCCTTTGCCATTTGTGGCCATAAAATTTATGGTTTCCGGGGTCACGAGTTCGGCGGCACAGACAAAATCTCCTTCGTTCTCTCTATCCTCATCATCAACAACAATGATAATCTTGCCGTTCCTGATATCTTCCAGGGCCTCCTCAATGGTGTTGAGTTTAATCCTGGTTTCGCCTTGTTGGTTGCCAGACATTGTTTCTAATCCCTCCTGCAAACCTGAAAAAACCGGCCAACAGGGCCGTGTTCATCAGGACAAAATGTGAAATAAAGCGCAAAGGTATACTTTGGATTCCAATTTTCCTTAGAATATACTCAATAACAGGGACTGATAGCACCAGCAAATGCAGAAGTGCCAGGAGCAGGTAGAAGTGCATATTCGTACCCAGAATTATGGAAGTCGAAAGGGTAATCATCACCAGGAAGGGGACGAACCATCGAATCACTTTATGGGAGAAGAAGCAAAAGCCAACACCTGAGCTTCCCTTGAACAGCATGGATCGGAACCTGCATAGGTTCTGAAAGTTTCCTGCAGAGATGCGTTTTTTCCTCCGGAATTCCTCCCGGGGATTGTTGGAGACATCTTCACCGACTCTTGCATGGGTGTTGCTGATACATGCCGCTCCCTGCTCAAGTACTGCCATATTGATAAAGAAGTCATCTACCAGAAAGTGGTCAGGAACAGGGATGTAAAGAGATTTCCGAACTGCATAGCATCCGCCAAAGGGGCCCATCATGGATCCCCAGAGCACACTTTCGTGGTGCTTCATGCTGACTTCACGTCCGGTATAGAATTTTTCCTGCCTGGATATTCCACCTTTCCTGATGCCTGTACTGATCAGGCTCGAGTCCACCAGGCCAATACCCGGGTCTTTAAAAAAGCGAGTCAGTTCCTTCAGGGTGTTGCTCTCAAGCATAACATTGGCGTCAGTGATCACCAGGATCTCTCCCCGGGCCTCTTTCGCCAGCTCATTAATAATACCAGGTTTTCCCTTTCTGTTTTCGTAAAGGAAAAGATGCAGGGAGGAATTTGCCTCCTTGAGTTCTTGCAGAATGGCATTGGTATGGTCGGTGGATGCATCCGATCCCACAAGGATTTCCAGTTTACGGGCAGGGTAATCACTTAAGAATACAGAGTCGATTTTCCTTCTGATCACCAATTCTTCATTGTATGCTGCGATCAGCACCGAGATCACAGGTAGCTCTTCAACAGAGAAAGAACTGGCCTTAAGGGTTCTGTTACCCGCAAGCCATTTCAGAATCCATGGAAACAGAAGATAGGAGTAAACAACCAGGAAGAGACAGATCCAGAATATGAGTTGAAGCGTGATCATTCCTCTGTTTTGTAGAACTGACTTAGGCGTTCTGAAAGTGCAAAGGTATCAAAATGCCGGCTTATAAACTGATGTGTTTCGGTAAAACTCTGGTCCTGATCCTTCGAGTTTTCAATCAATTTAATAACCTGACTGCTAAATACTTTGGGATCATCAGTCACCACTACAAAAGGATGATCCATGTTGGGGATCCCCTCAATTCCTGCTGAGGTGGTTACCACTGGTCTTCCAAGTGCCAGACCCTCAAGGATTTTTATACGTATGCCACTTCCTGTGAGAAGGGGGGCCACCATAACGCGGTAGCTTTGCATAAAGGCGATGGCATCTTCCACTTCTCCGTGGTAGGTGATATTGGGGTGCTTCAGCTTTTTCTCAAAATGCCCGGGTGCGTTTCTTCCGGCCACATGGAACCTGAGTTCGGGTAGTTCAGTTAAAAGCTGATCAAATACATTCCGCAGGAACCAGTTCAGGCCCTCCTGGTTGGGAAGCCAGTCCAGTGCCCCGATGAAAAAGATAGATGGTTTCACCGGTGGTTCAGTTAGCGGATAGTTCTTCAGGATTAATCCTGCAGGGAGGGTGAGCATGGGCTTTTGAAGACCCAGTTCCCTGAAATAGGAGCCATCCCACTCACTGATGGGAATCAGTGCATCTACCCTTTGAGCAACCTTCATTTCAAATCGTTTCAGCCGCCGGGCCATGTTATTCAAGTACCATTTCCTCAGAGGAGATCTTTCATGGAGTGCTTTTCTGTGCCAGATCAGGTGCTCCACATTATGTGCACGCAGGGAGACTCTGGCTTCACTCATCTTTCGTATCAGATCCAGGTATTGCCCGGGATAGGGCCCTTCCAGCTGGATGATATCGAAGGAATCTTCCTCTAAAAGGGAGGCAAGCACTTTTCGGAAGGCTTTGATATTAAAACGCTTTGCAATATATGGATGTCTGGAGAACAACAGATTGGTAACCAGATGCAGGGGTCGAATGGAACTGTCGCAATCTACTCCAAGAAATCGGATGGCATCCCCTAAATCACCAGGGATCTGTTTCACCGGAAAGGGGTGCTTACTGGTATTCAGTGCCAGACAGGTAAGCTGATTGCCGGCATGCTGAAGCCCGCTAATCATATTTAAAGTGGCAATGGAACCTCCATCTCTTGGGGGGTAAGGGAATTTGTTGGTCAGGAGCAGGATCTTCATTTTCTCGGCCAACGTTTTTGGAATCTTTGCCAGAGGTTTTTTGCCCAGAGAAAATAAGTTTCAACATTCATAATGACCGAGTCGTTAGCCGCTTTATAGGTAAGCAGGATGCTGATGGGGATCAGTATGAATGTTGAAATCCACATGCCGACAAACGGAGGGAGGATATCTTCCCGTACAAATTTCTCTCCGGTCATGGAAATCACATAATAGATCAGGAAAAGCAAGACGCTGACAATCACAGGCATCCCCAGGCCTCCTTTCCGGATAATGGCTCCCAGGGGGGCACCGATAAAAAAGAATATCAGGCAGAGCAGAGAAAGGGTATATTTGCGCTGAATCTCAATCTGGTACCTTCGCAGCTTTGAGATTTTCCATTCGTTGGTTCCCGTATTGGATTTAGTAATGCTTTTATTGCTACGTGCAAAGGTGATGGCCTGGGTAAGGGCGCGTCGCTGTTCCAGTTTGTTCAACCGGGCAAACATGCTGTCCACATGAAGCTGCTGAATTACGACATCCTCCGGACTCCTGGCAGCCTTGACAGAATCGGAAACAATCCTGCTTCTCTTAATAAGCAGGTTCTTGGGCTTATCCACCAGGGTTTTGTCAATGGTATAATGGAAATCACTCAAAATGGTATCCAGATCCATGATAAGACTGTCCTCGAAATGATGGAGCTGGCCAATATTCAGCATGGAATAGGCATTGCGGAACAGGTTTTCATCGGTCCTGTTGAGGCCAAAGCCGGTCATTTCAATAATCATGTCCTGATGCTCGAATTGATCCCGCTGATGGGGGTAGCTTTTGATGTGTTTTTTCTCCTTTTTTTGCTTCTGCATCTCCTCATAGGTGCGACCGTTGTAAAGAGTAAGCAGGAGGTGCTTCTCATCGGCTGACATTCGCATATACCCTGAATCGGCTACAGTTACCCGGGTATTTCCCTGTTTCCTGGTATGGTCAAAAATCAGGATATCTTTCAGAAGACTGGTTTTGCTGTCCCTGGATCCAATCCGGATGGAATATCCTTCCAGAGTATTATCAAATACACCCGGTTTGATGGTGAGTTCGGGCCGTTGCTGCTGAATATCATAGAGCAGAGACCTCATCTTCAGATTGGTTACCGGCATCACATGGTTGGTGAACATGAAAGCTCCTA
>JAYEOJ010000660.1:0-1680 GCA_034722835.1 Bacteroidota bacterium
CAGGAAAAAGCCCACTCCTGAACCAAGTCCGAATACAGTGGCTTCGCCTATATTGGCATATTCGCGCTCCTGCATAAAGAGCGAACCACCCAGTATGGCGCAGTTCACCGCAATCAGGGGCAGAAAGATACCCAGCGAATTATAGAGGGTTGGAGCAAACTTCTCTATGACCATCTCCACCAGCTGCACCATGGATGCGATGACAGCGATGAACATGATGAAAGTGAGGAAGCTCAGGTCCACATCGGCAAGCGTTGGACTGATCCAGGTCAGGGCTCCTGCCTTGAGGATGAATTTCTCCAGAAGAAAGTTGATGGGAACGGTAAATCCAAGTACAAAGACCACAGCGATCCCCAGTCCCGTTGAAGTCTTCACCGTCTTAGATACGGCCAGGTAGGAACACATGCCCAGGAAATAGGCAAAGACCATGTTATCGATGAAGATGGACCTTACAAATATGTTGACTAAATTTTCCATTATTCAGTTTCTTAAATTCAAACAAATTAAGTTAGTCCTCTATCAGATCTTTGTGTCTCGATCTCTGAACCCAGATGATAACACCAACCACGACCAGAGCCATGGGGGGAAGGATCATCATCCCGTTGTTCACGTAACCGGCATCGTAAAAGGCCTGGGGAATCACCTGTATATCCAGCAGGGTTCCCGATCCCAGGAGCTCCCTGAAAAAAGCCACGATGATCAGGATAAGCCCGTAACCCGCGGCATTGCCCAATCCATCCAGGAAGGCCGGCCAGGGTTTATTGCCCAGGGCAAAAGCCTCCAGACGACCCATGATAATACAGTTTGTAATGATCAGGCCCACAAATACCGAAAGCTGTTTGCTCACATCATAAGCATAGGCTTTCAGGACCTGGTCCACCAGGATCACCATGGTGGCAATCACCACCAGCTGTACAATGATCCGGATACGTGGTGGTACCATTTTTCTCAAGAGGGAGATCACCACATTGGAGACCGCCATGACAGCCACCACTGAAAGTGCCAACACAATGGAGGGCTTCAGTTTCACAGTCACCGCCAGTGCCGAACAGATCCCCAGCACCTGGACGGTGATCGGGTTGCTCTTTCCCAGAGGCTCGCTTAGCAGCTTCAGGTTCTTCGGCGAAAATAAAGGTTCCTTTTCCGTACTCATATCTTAGTTATTTGCTAGTTCTTTAAAATGGACCACATAGCCTGTCATGCAGTCGATGATCATATCTTCCAGGGCCTTGGAGGTAATCGTTCCACCGGCAATGGCATCCACCTGGTGCATGCTGGTGGGATCGGCCCCGCCCTTCACCACTTCGACGGATACAAATTCGCCCGCCTCGTTAAAGATGGTCTTTCCGGCAAACGGTTCCTGGAACCAGTCCTTATTGATATCCGAACCCAGTCCCGGAGTTTCCCCCTTGTGATCAAATACCGCACCGGAGATGGTATTCAGATCCTCCTCCAGGGCCACATAACCCCAGATGGGCCCCCATAGCCCCTTCCCCCTGACGGGTATCACATATTTTTTAGCTCCGCCGATCTCCGAATAGATAAAAACAGGGTAATTACGCTCCTCCCGTGGCTTGCGGATCTCAACAGTGAGTCCAAGCATCACCTCAAAAGCATCTGTCTCTACCAGGTTTCCTTCGAAATCAACCACGTAGGATTCTGTAATATACTTTGCAAACT
>JAYEOJ010000661.1:0-7242 GCA_034722835.1 Bacteroidota bacterium
TCGAGTTCCTGGAAGAGCCTCGTAACAGGGGAAAGGTGGCGCTTACTGTACCTGTTTACCGTTGCCAGGGATCCGGGATCGTAAAAGTCAAGGTGGCTGTTTCCCCCGATGGCAGCGTGAGGGAGGCCCGGGTGCTGGAACCTATCGTGGGTTCAGACAAGGTCTGTTTTGCCGATGCAGCTATTTCAGCAGCAAGGTCATCCCAATTCAGGATAGAACTTGGAGGTCCGGACAGGCATACAGCCATTATTACCTATACCTTCATTGCCCAGTAAGCATTGGCTGCAGAGGCCAGAGCATCCAGATCCTGTTCCAGCATGCATTTGAAATGCTTCCGGGGGCATTTTTGATATCCGATCTTTGAACAGGGCCGGCAGGAAAGGCCACTTACTTCAAACTGGACGGAAAGGGCATCGGCCCTGTAAGGGTACATCCCGAAGCGGGGTACCGTATTTCCCCAGACAGAGATGATCTTTTTATGAAAGACTGCCCCTATGTGCATCAATCCTGTATCGTGTGTGATGAGCAATCTGGCCTGTCTGACCAGCGAAGCAGACTGATGAATGCTATACTGGCCGCATGCATTGAGGATATCCCTCCCCTGAAGGGAGGAGACCATGATCTCTCCGGTTTTCTGGTCTTCCGGTCCTCCCAGGATCACCACCGGGAAATTTAATTTTTCACAGAGCTGAACCAGCTGTTCCACAGGAAGCTTTTTGGTTTCGTGTTGTGCCCCGATGGAAAGACCGACATAGCCCTTTCTGAAGGGTTCGGGCAGGGACTGGATATCGATCTCACTTTTTTCAGGAATAAAGTAATCAAGTCCCCTGTCATCCTGCTCTTCAATAAAGGACCGAATGGTATCAAGATTGCGGTCAACCATATGCCGGTCAGGCATGCGATCCCTTTTCAGGTTGACATAGAGCCACTTCTTCCAGTTTAGTTTATCTACTGAAAAAGCGATTCTTCTCAGGCCATGTTTGATACGGGCCGTGCGAAGATTGTGATGAAGATCTATGACATAATCGATGCTTTCTTCCCTGAGCATGCGGATGCAGGCTTTTATATCCTCATCAAAAACATGGATCCGGTCAACGTAGGGATTTGCCTCCAGCAGGGGCGCATAGACCGTTTTTGTGAGGTAATGGATTTCAGCATCTTCCACCTGCTGCTTCAGGTGACGAAGTACCGGGGTGGTCAGTACAATGTCTCCGATAGAGCTAAACCGGACAACCAGGAATTTAACCATTTACATGAGGTCCTTGAAGAAAAGCATCAGGGCAAACCAATACTCGCTGTTATATTCATAATCAACCGAGAAAGACCGGGTACCGCGATCACCTGCACCCTGTTTGGGTTCAAAAAGAGTGATATACTCCTTTTCTATGCCTGAGGCTAATTCTGAAACATAGGGAAACTCTGCCTTACTGGAAGTAATGAAAACCGGTTTCTTAAGAGGCGAGATGGCCTCCTGGATTTTGATTTCAGGCATAAAGTATTCACCAGGGCTCAGCGCAATCACAGCTCTGACACTGCTATCCGAGAGTGCGGTTTTCAGGCTGAGTGAACCGTTGGCACCACTTCCGAAGAGTACCACGGGCTGCTTAGATTTCTCATGCGCATACCTGATAGCAGCAAGTACATCCTGTTCAATGTCTTTGAGACCTGCTTCAAATTTTTTTTCCCGGAGCTGTCTGGCTGTTTGATTGGAGACAAAATTGTCGTTTCCTCCGTTTCGGAGATCAACGGCCAGACAGTTGTAGTCCAATTTGCAGAGCCTGCGGGCTATGGTATTATATTCGCCTCTGCTGGAGCCCTGCTCATGAAAGAGAAGTACATAGGGTTTGCCGGATTCAACGATATATTCGTCTGCGGTGATCTCAAGACCATCGGCAGCATTGAATTTAACGGTCTTTATCCTGATTGCACTGGAGGAGCTGAATACAAAAGATAAAAAAACGATGCATGCAAAAGATATACCCCTATGTCTTTGCTGTTTCTGCAAGAACTATTATTTTATTATTTTTTGCTTCAATAACGCCACCATCCACTTCAAAAAACGTGGTACCTCCCTTTACATCAACAATTTTGATCCTGCCGTGTTCAAGGGTAGATATAATGGGAGCATGGTTTCTGAGGATCTCGAAAGATCCTTTGGAACCGGGAACCTGAACCAGGTCCACCTCTCCCGAGTATAATTTTTGATCCGGTGCAATAATCTCAAGCAGCATACCTTATTAAGCTTTGGTTTCGGCAAGTATTTTCTTACCCTTCTCAATGGCCTCTTCAATGGTTCCCACCAGGTTAAAAGCTGCTTCCGGGTATTCATCCACTTCACCATTCATGATCATTTTGAATCCTTTAATGGAGTCTTCAATGTCCACGAATACACCGGGGATGCCTGTGAACTGCTCAGCCACATAGAAGGGCTGTGACAGAAAACGTGAAACACGCCTGGCCCTGTGAACAACCAGTTTATCCTCTTCGGAGAGTTCATCCATACCAAGGATGGCAATGATATCCTGGAGTTCGTTATAACGCTGCAGCAATTCTTTAATCCGGTGTGCGGTATTATAATGTTCATCACCCACAATCTCTGCCTTCAGAATTCTGGAAGTTGAATCCAGCGGATCAACAGCAGGATAGATCCCAAGGGAAGCAATTTTCCTGCTCAGTACAGTCTGTGCATCCAGGTGGGCAAAGGTGGTGGCGGGCGCAGGGTCGGTCAGGTCATCGGCAGGCACATAAATGGCCTGGATGGAAGTAATGGATCCTCTTTTGGTGGAAGTAATCCGTTCCTGCATAAAACCCATTTCTGTGGCCAGTGTTGGTTGATATCCCACGGCAGAAGGCATACGACCCAGCAGGGCCGATACCTCGGAGCCAGCCTGGGTAAAACGGAAGATATTATCCACCAGGAAGAGAATATCCTTCCCACCGCTCTCCTCGTCTCCATCGCGGAACGATTCAGCTACGGTAAGTCCCGACAGGGCAACAGTAGCACGTGCTCCGGGGGGTTCATTCATCTGGCCGAATACCAGGGTGGCCTGTGACTTTTCAAGCTCTTCGCGATCAATTAGATCCAGGTCCCAGGAACCCTCCTCCATGCTCTTCTCGAATTCTTTCCCATATTTTATTACACCTGATTCGATCATTTCACGAAGCAGGTCATTTCCTTCCCTGGTCCGTTCTCCTACTCCGGCAAAAACAGAGGTTCCTTCGTATTTCTTTACGATGTTATTGATCAATTCCATGATGATCACCGTCTTGCCAACACCGGCACCACCAAACAGCCCGATTTTCCCCCCCTTTGAGTAGGGCTCCAGCAGGTCAATTACTTTGATACCTGTAAAGAGCACCTCAGTTTCAGTGGAAAGTTGTTCATATTTTGGGGGATGATTATGAACCTGGTATCCCTGGCTGGAATCCACTTTACCTATACCATCGATGGCTTCTCCAACTACGTTCAACAAGCGCCCCTTCACATTGTCCCCTTTAGGCATCTTAATGGCTTCCCCTGTTGCTACAACCTTCATTCCGCGCTGAAGTCCATCTGTGGAGTCCATGGCGATGGTTCTGACGGTATGTTCGCCCACGTGCTGCTGTACCTCAATTACTAATTTCTCGCTGTTTTCACGTTTAATTTCAAGTGCTTCGTAAATGCTGGGGAGCTTATCACCTGTCTCTTCAAAACTTACATCAATTACAGGTCCGATAACCTGTATAATTTCACCTATCATATTTGCCATTCGAAGAAAGCTTTTAATGCAATAAATAGTATTATTTTCGAAGCACAAATTTAGTACTTTTTTTTACGTGAATTGCTGAATTTGCCTAGAAAGTTGAATCCCTTTCTTTTAGACGGAATTATTGCAATTAATTGAAACCGGAAACCGTTATTCTTCGTAGAATATACTTCTAAACCCGAATCAAGTGAGAATTTCCAGACTCATTAGAATTTCATTCTTACTATTTGCCCTGATTGTAATGTCCTGCATGGACGGCTTTAGCCAGATTCACAGGATTGGTGGAGGCCTGACATTTTCCTCCGGTACGGATTTCAATTATGGAGAAACCGGAAACCCGGGCATTGTCGTGAAGACCGGGCTGGCATTGAATAAGGCCAGTACATTGCATATTGTACCTTCCGTGACGGCTTATAACAGATACAAAGTGGAAACGGGTTATTCCATTTTAACTAATTTAATGTTCCAGGGAGATGTGGATTTGCAATACACCTTCTTCCAGGAGGGGAATGTAAAATCTGTAGCTTTTGCAGGTGGAGATGTCACCTACCTGAATTCGGATTATGAGCCCCTTATAGTCACGGGAAATGAGACAATTACAGATACAGCAGATTTTGCAATCGGTGGAAATGTAGGAGCGGCACTGGAACTGAGAATGGCACCGAAATGGGATTTTAATATCAGTGGGAAATACATCTTTTCACAATATTCCCAGTTCATTATTTCGGTACAGGCAGTGTATTATTTTAAAAGCAGGAGAAGGTCTTACAGGAGATGATTTTTTATATCTTTAGTCACTATATATTGAGTATTAACATGTTTCAGAATTGATATTGTTATGGCAAGCTTAAGCTTTTTACTTGGGATGATACCCGGAACCGAGAGGGTGGAAACAGCAGATGATCAACTAAGAGCAAATTATAAAGCATTTAAGGATTATGAAAGCTCCGATGAACTGAAGCACTACCTGGATCTTGAAAAGGAAGTGAAATCCAATGATTTCAAGGTGAGGAAGAAAAAGATGAAGAAGGCTGCTTTCAAGGATTCTGAAGAGTTCCAGAAGGAGACAGAATACCAGGTGCTGAAAAAGTCTGAAAAGGTTGTCTGGTACTACAAAATAAAAAAGAAGTATCCCTTCAAGGAAATTGAAAGATGGGACCTGACCTTTGATGAAAGGTTCAATGAAGGCAAACTGAATAGGTCCAGGTGGATGACTCAAAATTACTGGGGTGAGCAGGGCATGAATGAACCCTATGCTATGGAAGATGATAAAAGCTTTCCTACCAACGGAGGAAACGTTGAGTTCTATGACAATAAGGCGAGGATCGTGACCAAAGGGGAAAAAGCGGAGGGTCTGGTCTGGAGGTCAGAACAGGGATTTGTGCGGGAAGATTTTGATTTTACTTCGGGACTGATCAGCACAGCTAAAAGCTTCAAACAAAAATATGGTGTTTTCAATGCGAAGATTAAGATGGCTGGAGGCTCTGTGGCCCAGGCATTCTGGATGGTATCCGAGACCATGCTTCCCCATATTGATGTAGCTCGTTTTGAAAACGGCAAACTCTATTCAAATTACTTCTGGGGAGGAGGCTCATCCCCCCACAGATCCCTTTCAAAAACCGGTGGGGCCAAGTATGCAGATGAGTATTTCATCTATACCCTGGAATGGACGCCCAATAAACTGACCTGGAAGATTAATGGCAAGGTGTTTAAAACCCAGACTTCCGGAGTTCCCCAGGAAGAAATGCATATTAGTTTCTCATCCAATCTGAAAAAAGATGCCTCCGAGGACGGACTTCCCTCCGCCATGGAGATCGATTGGATCAGGGTGTACAAGCTGAAGGAAAAATAACAGCATCATTGAGAGATCATAAAAGAGACCCTGTTCACAATTGTAGACAGGGTTTTTCGTATTTTGGTGTCACCAATAAGTTTCGAAACATATAAGCAATCATGAAAAGAATCCTTTTAAGCTACAGTATACTCATGCTACTTTCAACTACATTTGCACAGGACAGAATTACCGGTAAAGCCTTTGCCACACGTTCCGAAGTGATTGCCTCCCACGGAATGGCCTGTACCAGTCAACCCCTGGCCACCCAGGTGGCCCTTGATATACTAAAAGCCGGAGGAAATGCCATTGATGCTGCCATCGCGGCCAATGCCCTCCTTGGATTGGTGGAGCCAACCGGGAATGGGATTGGCGGGGATTTATTTGCCATTGTCTGGGACGCAGAAACGAAGCAGTTATACGGACTGAACGCCAGCGGGAGGTCGCCCCGTTCCCTGACCATAGACTATTTTCTGCAGAACGGATATGAGAAAATCCCTGCTTTCGGACCTCTGCCAGTATCCGTACCGGGTTGTGTGGATGGTTGGTTTGAATTGCGTCAACGATTCGGAAGCATGAAAATGGATCAGATTCTGAAACCAGCCATTTCCTATGCCAGGGAAGGATTCCCGGTTAGCGAATTGATTGCCTACTACTGGGAAGGGAATGCCAGGTCCCTTAGCAAATACCCCAACGTTAAGGAAGTGTATATGCCAGGCGGGAAGGCTCCGGGGAAAGGGGAGATTTTTAAAAATCCCAATCTGGCCAATACCCTGGAGCGTATTGCCGAAGGTGGCAGAGATGCATTTTACAAGGGGGAGATAGCCAAAACCATCGATGCCTTTATGAAGGAACAGGGAGGATTCCTTTCCTATGAGGACCTGGCCAGTCACAGCTCGGAGTGGGTTGAACCGGTTAGCACCAACTATCGCGGTTATGATGTGTGGGAACTGCCTCCAAACGGGCAGGGAATTGCAGCACTCCAGATTCTGAATATTCTTGAAGGATTCGATATCGCCGCCATGGGTTTTGGAAGCAGTGAGTACATCCATCATTTTGTGGAGGCTAAAAAACTGGCATTTGAGGATCGGGCCAGGTACTATGCAGATCCTGCATTCAATGAAATGCCGGTCGAGCATCTAATCTCTAAAGAGTATGCTACAAAAAGAGCTGCTCTGATAAAGCCCAACAGGGCCTCCCGCAATCTGGATGCCGGGGAGATGGAAAATGGGAATACCATCTATATGACGGTTGCGGATAAGGACGGGAATATGATTTCCCTGATTCAGAGCAATTTTCGAGGTTTGGGTTCAGGCATGTGTCCCCCGGGTCTTGGATTTATCCTGCAGGACCGGGGGGAGTTGTTTACCCTGGAGGAGGGGCATTACAATGTCTATGAGCCCGGCAAGCGCCCTTTTCATACCATTATTCCGGCGTTTATTACAAAGGATGGTCTGCCCTACATGAGTTTTGGAGTGATGGGTGGATCCATGCAACCCCAGGGCCACGCCCAGATTGTTGTGAATATGATAGATTTCGGCATGAACCTGCAAGAGGCCGGAGATGCTCCCCGGATTCGCCATGATGGATCCTCACAACCCACCGGATCAAAGATGACAGATGGGGGTGTGGTAAACCTGGAGTCGGGCATCCCCTATGAGAGCG
>JAYEOJ010000662.1:0-1665 GCA_034722835.1 Bacteroidota bacterium
GGATCAAAAGAGGCAGCGATACCAAGTGAGGCCGGCCACATGGATATATCACCTCCCGATCCGAAATCAAATTCGGCGCTTGAACGGGTCCTGTGACGGGGATCCGAACTGGTATTCACGGGAACACCCAGTCCCAGTCCTTCTACCAGTGCCTGGGCCTTGTTGTTCCACTTTGCAGCATCGGCTGGACTGGACACAGAGGTGATCAGTACATGGCGAAGATGGTCTTCGGTGAGAAATTTTTTCTGTTGATCGCTCAGATCGGATGCTTCGGCACCACTTTCATCAAATCCTTTGTCATTGTAGGTCGCCCCTCCACCAAATCCGCGACCTCTCGATGGAATGGACTGGTGCGCACTGTAGAGCATCAGGCCGGCCATCTGTTCTACGCTCATCTGGCTTACCAGGTCAGCTGTACGCTCGTCCACCGGCTGTCGCCAGTCTTCATAGATGTCCAGTTCTCCATTTTTATTCAGATCCTTGAAAGCAAAGCCGTTTTTTTCGATCAGTGTAACACCTGAAGCGGGAGCATAGCCAAGGGTTTGTCCGCCTTTATTATGAATGACTGAGATACCATCTTTCTCTTCAATGGTATATTTGGGACCACATCCGCTTAGTAAGAGAATGGAGATCCCGGTAAGCAGAAATAGTACCAACTTGATTGATTTCATGATTGCATGTTTTAGGTAAAGTATAGTGATATTCAGATTACATTTTATTCAGGATAATCCCAAGCCCGAAATCACCCGCACCACTCCAGTAATAGTGTGAGTCGCTGTAGGTAAATCCTGGCCCAATGCTGAAATTCCAGTACCAGCGTTTGCCCATTGTATACTGGAATCCAATGGTTCCTCCCATGGAGTAACGAAATTCCGGAAACTCTATATTTACCGGCAGGCTTAAATACCAGCCGGAATAGTAGCGGGTCGATTTGCCCTTTTCGTGCCTGTCATGCAGGTTGAAGAAATATCGGGGTGCAAGTGTAAAACTGGGAGATACATAGGGTGGTGAGGCCGGAGCCCAATCATCGTAATCCCAAAAGTTTGTTTTTAACCAGAATCCTATGGATAATGTAAAATAGTCGGATGGTGCAATCTCAGCAATAATTTTGGGAGAGATAAAACTGATTCTGGCAATAATTGAGGGGGATTCCGGTTCAAGGGTAAAGGAGTTGTCCTGCGCCTGCAGAGGCACTATGATCATGGCACATAATAGTGCAGGTAATAGTCGTTTCATTGGGGTATATTATAGTTTTGATCCACAGATTTTGCAGTAAAGTGCATCGCTGTCGTGCTGCTTATGACCACATTCAGGGCATTCTGCCTGCTTAATATCCTGCCCTTTTTTGACAGCTTTCCCTATCTCGACAGTAATGATTCCTGTGGGAACTGCAATAATAGAATATCCGGTTAGCATGACCACGGAGGCCAGAATTTTTCCCAGGACCGTGGCAGGGGCAATGTCCCCGTAGCCCACCGTGGTGATGGTGACTATGGCCCAGTAGATACTTTGCGGAATGGAGGTAAAACCGTTCTCTTCACCCTCCACCAGGTAGAGTATGGAGCCCAGGATCAGTACCAGAGCCAGCACGGCCCCAAAAAAAACAATGATCTTGTGGATGCTCATCTGTAGTGCGCGTACAAGTACCGCAGCTTCTTTGATATA
>JAYEOJ010000663.1:0-1664 GCA_034722835.1 Bacteroidota bacterium
GGTCGCTTGTACCATCATAGGTAAGGGTGACAATTGGGACGCCGGTTAATTCCTTAATCCGTCGGGTCATGGCTTCGGTAACCAGGGCCGGGCAGCAGAAGGAAGGGTTGGTTTGAACAAACAGGGATAATTCCGGATAATTCTCTTTCAGGTAAAAGATCTTCAGAATATTGTCATAGGATTCTCCCCCGTTGAGGAGATCAATATTAAAATGTTTCAGGTGTTTTTCCAGGGCCTTTGGCTTGATAACAGGGGGTGGTCCCAGGTGCCTGCGAAAGGGTTTATAGTATCTTTCATCCATAAACTTTACCACATTCAGAAGGACTCTGTTTACATTGGTTTCCAAATGGTCTCCCCGGTCGTGTGCCCGGCGGAACATGTTCTCGATGGTAATTTTTGCATAGTCATGATAAGGGGTAGTAACAGCCTCTCCTCCTGCTTCTTCGATGGCCCTGACCAGCCCCTGGTTCATGGTTTCATTGTCCCTTACATAGAGGTCACCAAAGATGGCTACCAGGGGTTTCCTGATGCTTCTGTCATATTCAATTTCATCTACAAGGGCCAGGCCTTCTTCAATGGCCTGCTCCAGTGAAGTTTTCCCCAGGAAGGCATCAAGAAGTACCCGTTGCACATTCTTGAATACCTGGTCAGTCCGGCCGGGAATGCTTTCATAGGGACGGATGCGGCATGCGGTTTTGTGAAATAATCCACCCAGCATATAGGCAAAATAAACGTAGTAGGTGACCCTGATGGAGATATCCCGGTGGGTGATCTTTCCTGAATAGACGGAGGTGTTTTCGAGTCCCTTTCCGTAATTCTCCATGATCTTCTTGATATAGTAGGGGTATTGTTTCAGGTTACAGCTGATTTGACCCTCCGCACTCCATAAGATGCATCGGGAGGGATCGAGTTGGTGTTTTTCGATGTATTCGATGCAGTTCTGGGCAATAATATTAATGGGAAGGCACTGGCCGGTATTATGTACCATACTTTTCCGGATACTCAATTCACTTGGTTCCAGCAATCGCGCATCAAATCCTGCTCTTCTCAGGTTCGCCACAACCATGGGGCTCACAAAACTGTCCCAGTTGGGCATCAGGAGGATTTTTTCATCTAGGCTGCTTTCCACCCGGGGCAGCAGGGAGCCCAGATCAGGTTTCGGAATACTTGCAACTGTGCTGGCATGGTTCCGGAAAGAGCGCAGCGCAGCTTCGATTCTGGTTTCGTACCCGGTATTGGAATCATGCTCGTCAATCTGGATAATCAGGTAGGGTTTATTATAAAGATGCATCAACTGTTTAAAATAGTCGATGATAAATGAGTCCGGGGCACATTTAAAGGCTGTGATCAGCACAGGGTAGAGGTTTTTGGTCCGTCCCACCAGCTCAGCAGCTCGCAGGATATTGGAGGCAAAGTGCCAGGGAGTTTTTTCAAGAAGATGGTTGAAACCCTCATCATATTCCGGATCGGTCCGGAGCATGTCCTGGTACCAGGCCTTGATTCCCATCCCGGTAAAAATATCTGGAATCCCCTTGTTCAGTGTGTCTGAGAGCACTACATAGGGCCTTCCCAGCAGTACGACTGACAGATCTTTTTCATTTAGTTTTTTGAAGAATTGTTGTTGCAGACGTTTTTTGATCTGGCTGGATTTCCGCTTAGCCTTT
>JAYEOJ010000664.1:0-7227 GCA_034722835.1 Bacteroidota bacterium
TGTGTTTATAGCCCCATCTAAAATTGTAAAGTGGAGTTTCCAGTTATCGTACCTGATAGCATTCAGATTTCCTCCCTGATCAAAATAAAAAATCTCTCTTCTGGGATCTGTATCAACTTCGCCTTTCCAGAACGGCATCATGTTATAGCCATCCAGATGCACCTTGAAATTCTTATCACCAGCCTGATAGCCGGTTAAGAGTTTTTCCTTTACGTCTGGCACACCGGCTGCTGCCAGCAGAGTGGGCATCATATCTTCGTGAGAATATATATTATTGTCAATTGTTCCGGGTTCAATTACTCCCGGCCAGCGGATTAGACTGGGCACTCGAAAACCGCCCTCCCAGGTTGTTCCTTTTTCACCATAAAATGGGGTGGTACCACCATCAGGCCATGTGAATTTTTCAGCACCATTATCGGTGGAATACATGACGATGGTATTGTCAACAATTCCCAGTTCCTCCAACTTATCAAGAACTCTTCCAACTGCTTTATCATGTTCAACCATTCCGTCAGGGTAAAGACCAATTCCGGTCACACCGATACTTTCATCTTTTAGACGTGTCCATACATGCATGCGGGTTGCACTCAGCCAGACGAAAAACGGTTGGCCCTGCTTATGGGCTCTCTCTATAAAATCAATGGCAGCATCCGTAAATTCATCATCGGCGGTTTCCATTCTTTTCTGGGTCATTGGACCGGTATCTTCAACTTTTCCATCAGAATAGCTGTGAATTACACCACGCGGGCCATATTTTTTATGGAACTCTTCATTCTTAGGATAATAGTAAGTTTCCGGCTCTTCCTCTGCATTCAGATGGTAGAGATTTCCGTAAAACTCATCAAATCCATGATTGGTCGGTAGATGGACATCCTGGTCGCCCAGGTGATTTTTTCCAAACTGACCGGAAGTATATCCCAGAGGTTTCAGCAATTCTGCAATGGTTGGCTGATTATCCTGAATACCCTGCTCAGAACCAGGCATTCCGATAGTCAATAATCCGGTTCTGAATGGATGTTGTCCTAAGATAAATGCAGCTCTTCCTGCAGTACAGGACTGCTGCGCATACCAGTCTGTAAACATGGCACCCTCATCGGCAATCCTGTCGATATTGGGAGTCTGGTAACCCATGATTCCATGGTTATACTTGCTGATATTGGCCCAGCCAATATCATCACCCCAGATCACCAGGATGTTGGGCTTGTCCTGACCATAACTGACCAACACAAACGCCATTAAAGCAATTGTTAAAATGGTTTTTCTCATCACTTCATTTTTAAAATTAATTTAAGTTGATAAAGAAGTAACAACCAGGAAAGAAAATTGTTTTGAAGTGGTTTACAGCTTATACTCCACCCCGATAAGGGTAACAGCCCAGTCGTTTTTTTCCGCATCTGTAGAGAGCGGCTGGCTGTCATAATTATAATAAAAGGTCCACTTCAGGTAGAAATCACTGAAAATCTCCCATTTCAGATTGGAGTCAATGTTGGTACGGACTCTGCCCAGGGTGGTGAAACTGGGAATCACATCTGCCGAAAGGGTAAAGGAAACTTCAGGTGAATCAAAAATAAATACAGAATATTCGGATGCTATTAATCCCTCCAGGTTAAACTGAGCGTCACCCAGGGAAATCTCCCGGTTTCCCATTATCCCCAGTGCACCGTAAAAAGAGGAGCGATTTGTCCGTATAAAGGCATTTCCACCCGCTGCTGTGATTGAAGTCCGAAGATCCAGATCCATTTCAGAGTTGCTCTCCATGGTTAATTGAGACAGGACAAACCATTTTTTGGGAAGCAGGCGGACAGCGGTGGCTCCTCCACTCTGGTTCTGTGAATAGCCTGTTGTCGGATCCTCTGAAAATAATCCGCTATAAAAAAGCTCCAGCGAATTCTTCTCAGCCTGGTATCTGATTGATCCATCAAAGTTCAGCTGTGCGACCTGGCTGGCTTTTACATATGAGAATCCCGAGCTAAGTGATCCGCTGAGCCTGTCTATGAATTTATCCTCCATGGGTGCAAGGGCTACAATTCGACCAAGCTCCATCAAGAGCGGTTCATCCTCAGAGCTCCATATAAAACATTTTCCAGCTTCACCGGCGGTCATTATTTTACCGTAAATAATCCTCCCACCACTCAGTACGATCCGCATGCTGTTGAGAATCTTTACACTATCTATTTTATTCCATTCCACATAGATTGTACTGGCATCATCGGTGGACAACTTTAATTGATTGTTTTCCAGATTTTTAACCTCTGCTGTAATCCGGTCACCATTCTGAAAATAAATGGTATCTATCTTTGAAGCCATCAGATTGCAGGATACAAAAATTCCTGCCAGAATAAGGATGATATGTGTTATTCTCTTTCTCATACTCATACTTATACTTATAGGATCCAAAGATCAGGTCTGAGTATTTTGATGGGTCTCTTCAAATGTATCCGTTTTACAAAATTAATTCTGACATGTCCGGTGTTATAGGAGTACCAATCCTTGTAACTTCCGGCCATAACACTCATCCAGAACCGCTGATAGCTTATTCCAAAATAATGTTTAGCAGTATTATAGCCCAGGGATAAACGTGAAGTATTTGTAAGTCCTACGGAGAGACCTTTTGTCAGGGTATATGAATCGGGGGTATAGTGAACGCGGTGGAAACTACCTGATAAACCAAGTACGGTGGATAGGGACAGGGAGAGTTTTTCCTTATAGACAAAGGTATATGCATAGCCTCCACTCAGACCTGCATTCATCATATCATTCTGATTGAATGGCAGATCATCCATGTAGCCAGAGGATGGGATCGCATCTTCAACCATCATGCTATCGGTCATACCCAGCATATAGTAGGCCTCTATTCCAACAATGGGTGATCCGGCACTTTTCCTCTGGAACTCATTCTGCCAGAAAGAGGCTTTGTAGGAGAAGCGATCGGAATTAAAGAGGTATTGAGCACTTAGACCCACGATATTTGTACGCATATCACCCCGTACGGGCCGGGCTTCCTGATCCTGCCAGAAAGGATATACCTCTTCCGGGTTTGAAAGGTAATATCCCGAATTCCATTGAAGATAGAGATCCATAATAAACGAGCGGAACATGAAGTGGGTCTGCAGGTCTAAATAATTGGATTCTCCATATATATCATCATCGTCATTGATGAGGGGCAGCTTGACTCCCAGGTTTATGGTCAGGAAACTATAGGTATATCCCAATCCCAGGAGGATGTTATCATTGGTTTTGTACTGCATCCAGGGCTGAGCAAAGCCATTGGTCAGGGTATAGCCATTTTGTTTCCGTGACAGGTAAAGCCGGGTGGTTAATTCATCCTTATAAACCCGGATGTAGCTGGTATCATAATCTATTTCAGGCGCTGCTTCATCCAGAAACTGGCCACGTGCAGGCACCCAAAGGAAGAAAGTCAGCATGGTGCCTGTAAGGATAAACCTGGCCTGTTTCATATAAACAAAAATAGCATTGTTATTGAATCGCATCAATAAGTACTGTCTTTATTTTTATATTTGCGCGCAATTCTCGCATTTATGCGATCACTGAACATAAAGTCTACATCATGAATAGAACGATAAGAAGACTCTCAACTGCCCTGTTCCTGTTCATGGGCACCCTTGGCTTACAGCATTTAGGTGCACAGTCAATAGAATTAAATGGCTTCTACGGCTGGCAGGTCTGCAGGAGATGGACATGGGGAAAATCAAGCCCTTTGGAACTGTGGGCATGGGCCTGGTGATCTGGTCACCAAAAGAAAATGTTGTTGATAGTTATGTTCAGTTTCACCTGACTCTGGGTGCCGGATTGAAAATCTTCCTGAACGAATACCTGGGAATCAGGCTCCAGGGCAGCATGATGATGCCTATGATCGTAGACGGTGGAGGCTTCGGTTGTGGGATCGGAACCGGAGGATCCAGCTGTGGCGGTGCCGTCTTTACCAGGATCACCCCTTTCCAGGGCGAATTTTCAGGAGGGATCATTCTTCGGATACCGCATATGTAGATATGTGTGTTTTATTAGGTATTTTTATACGAAATTCCTGATAAATGCGAACTGAAAAGGATTTTATTGGAGAAATCTCCATCCCCGCCGATGCGCTGTACGGAATTCATTCCGTCCGGGCCCGTGATAACTTTAATAACCAGGTTTCATTTCCCGAAGAATGGTTTCGTGCTACCGGCAGTGTGAAACTTGCCTGCTATCGCACTGTACGAAAGCTCTTAAAGGCACTTAGAAAAGAACACCCTGAAATGATTGCTCACCTGAGCATCCCAGATGAAAAAATCCTGGGAGCCATGGAAGCTGCAGCAAACGCCATTGCTTCGGGTGACTATTTTGAATTCTTTATTGTGCCTGGCACCCAGGGAGGCGCGGGCACAAGCATTAATCTGAATATCAATGAGATCATAGCCAATGCGGCCCTTATAAATCTGGGAAAGAAACCGGGAGACTACACATATGTGGACCCCATAGAATCGGCCAATATCTATCAGTCTACCAACGATGTAATTCCCACAGCCCTTACCCTTGCTTCCATGCAGCTTCTGAACAAACTGGAAGAGGCCATCAATAAAACCCGGAGTACGGTTGAAAAACTGGAAGGTAAGTACCGGAATACTCTTCGGCTTGGATACACTCAGATGCAGGAGGCAGTTCCATCCACCTTTGGCCATTTGTTCAGCTCCTACAGCGAAGCCTTATCCCGTGACTGGTGGAGGGTTTCCAAGGGTTTTGAAAGAATCAAGGTGGTTAACCTGGGAGGTGGAGCCATCGGTACTGGTATTGGCATCCCGCGTTTCTATATTATGGAGGTGGTTCCGGCCCTGAAAAGGATCACCTCCCTTCCTGTTACCCAGGGCGAGAACCTGGCCGATGCCACTTCGAATATGGACAAATGGGTGGAGGTGCATGCCATTCTGAAGGCCCATGCTGTAAACCTGGAAAAAATTGTTACGGATCTCAGACTGCTGTCATCGGGAACCGTCGCCAGCAACGAGATTGAATTGCCTTCACAGCAGGTGGGCAGTTCCATTATGCCTGGCAAGGTGAATCCGGTGGTTCCGGAATTTATCGTCTCTTCGGCCCACAGGATCTATGCCAATGATCAGAAAATCGCCACCCTGAGCTCCAAGGGTTGCCTGGAACTGAACGCCTATCTGCCCGAAATTGGCTCCGCTATGCTTGAGAGCCTGAAACTATTGATATCCACGAATCGCGCCATTGAGGAAAAGCTGCTGAAAGGTCTCAAGGTAAACAAAGAGATCGCCAGCAGAAAGCTTTTCGGAAGTCCGGCTGTTACCACGGCCCTCTCCCCCCTGATAGGCTACAACCGGGCTGCTGAACTGGCCTCACAGATGAAAAAGGATGGACAGGATATCTTTGATGCCAATAAAACGATGGGAATGATAGAGGAGAAAAAACTTAAGAAACTGATGGAGCCAGGCAACCTGCTGAAAAAAGGCTTTACAATCAACGATATTCGTGAATTGTTATGAGAGGGAGGGATGCCAAACCACATATCGGGATATTTGGAAGAAGAAACAACGGGAAATCCTCTCTGATAAACTCCCTTGCAGAACAGGAAGTTGCCATTGTGTCCGGGGAACCGGGCACCACCACCGATCCGGTGAAGAAATCCATGGAGATCGCCGATATTGGTCCCGTGGTCATGATTGATACGGCCGGGACAGATGATACAGGAGAGCTTGGTAAAAAACGGGTCAGCAGAACCCGGGAGGTGATGCGGACCATTGACCTGGGGATCCTGGTCCTGGCAGAGAACCTTTTTGACCAGGAGGAATTAAAAACCCTTGAACAGCTGAACAAATGGGAAGTTCCCTACCTGGTGGTCCACAATAAATCGGATCTGGCAGCTGTAAGTGACCAGGCCAGGCAGCAGGTTTTTACGGAAACCGGACAGGATATCTTTGAATATTCAAGCCTGCACCCTGCAAACCGGGATGCTCTTATTGAACATATAAGGAAGCTCATTCCTGAAACCGCCTACCTCAGCAAATCACTGGTGGGGGATGTGATCTCCCAGGGCGACCTGGTACTGCTGATCACACCCATTGATGACGAAGCCCCTGAAGGGAGGCTGATCCTGCCTCAGGTGCAGGCCATCCGGGATATCCTGGACAACGATGCCATCGCCGTGGTAGTCAAGGAGCGGGAGATTGACAGCCTGATAAAAAGGCTCAGCCCCAGACCGGCACTGGCCATTTGTGACAGCCAGGTCTTTAAAAAAGCCGATGCCTCCATTCCCGATGATATCCCGCTGACCAGTTTTAGCACCGTGCTGGCCCGTTACAAAGGGGATTTCGAAAACTATCTGCTCGGCACTCCCCGGCTCTCGAAGCTTCAGGATGGAGATAAGGTTCTGATCCTGGAGTCCTGTACCCACCAGGTCTCCTGCGATGATATTGGCCGGGTCAAGATACCCAGGTGGCTCTCCAATTTCAGCGGAAAGCAACTGGAATATGAAGTGGTAGCAGGCCTTAATAAAGTTCCCGGCAAAATTACCGATTACAGCATGGTGATCCAGTGCGGGGGCTGCATGATCACGCGCAAGCAGCTGATTAACAGGCTTAAACCCGCCATTGATGCTGAAATTCCAGTCACCAATTACGGCATGGCCATAGCCTATATTCATGGCATCTACGAGCGGGCTGTGGCCCCCTTTGTCAAACTGGATCCCGGATCCATATCATATCTGTAGCATGGGAGTAAGAGAGATACTTGAGAAAGAGAGAATGGAGCGAGCAGATTTGATTACCCTGCTCGAAGCTAAAGATGAGGAGAAAAAACTTCTGTTTGAAAAGGCTACAGCAGTCAAGCTGGCAGAAATAGGAAATAAGGTACATTTCCGTGGACTGGTGGAATTTTCCAACATTTGCGGTAAGGACTGTTACTACTGTGGTATCAGAAAATCCAACAAAGAAGCGAAGCGCTATAATGTGACGGATGAACAGATTCTGGATGCGGCCAGATTTGCATATGAAAATTCATATGGATCCTTTGTCATGCAGGCCGGGGAGCTGGAATCTCCTGCATTTACACTTAGAGTGGAGAACCTTCTCAAGGAGATCAAAAAGCTATCAAAGGGCAAACTGGGCATAACACTTTCCCTTGGAGAACAAAGCAGGGAGGTCTATGAACGCTGGTTCGAAGCCGGTGCCCACCGCTATCTTTTAAGGATCGAATCCTCCAATCCGGAGTTAT
>JAYEOJ010000665.1:0-1659 GCA_034722835.1 Bacteroidota bacterium
CTTACCATGGTAATGGTAAAAGCCTTATCCTATGGAAGTGGGAATATCGAGATTGCCAAACTGCTTCAATACCACCAGGTGGATTACCTGGCAGTAGCATTCATTGATGAAGGTGTTGAGTTGCGCAAGGCCGGGATCCATCTGCCCGTCATGGTACTGAATCCGGATCCTTCCGGGTTTGGCCCCATGCTTGATTATGTGCTGGAGCCGGAGATATACAACTTGAGAGGTTTGGAGGCTCTTCAAAAGATCTTGCATCAAAGGGGAATGAATAAATTCTCCATCCATGTGAAGCTGGATACGGGAATGCATCGTCTTGGTTTTGGTGAATCAGACATGGAGCAGCTGATTCTCTGCTTAAAGGAACCCGGTGTGAAGGTGGCATCTGTATTTAGTCACCTTGCAGCCGCTGACGATCCTGTCCATGATCCCTTTACCCGTGAACAGATCAGGAAATTCGAATACATGAGTTCCCGCCTTTCAGCGGTACTGGGTATTACATTCAGGAAGCATATTCTGAATTCATCAGGTATCGAGCGCTTTCCGGATGCCCAGTTCGATATGGTCCGGCTGGGGATCGGCTTACATGGGATCGGGGAAGATGCATCGCTCCAAGCAGTGAGTTCCTTTCTTACTACGGTCTCACAGATCCGAACTGTAAAAGCCGGTGAATCGGTGGGCTATTCGCGAAACGATGTGACGAATCAACAGAGCTCCATTGCCACCATTCCGGTGGGATATGCAGATGGATTTCACAGGAGCCTGGGGAATGGTGCCGGGAAGGTCTATGTGAACGGTCAGGAGGCTCCCACCATCGGGGAGATTTGTATGGATATGGCTATGATTGATGTAAGCGGACTGGATGTGAAAGAAGGAGATGTGGTTGAACTGTTCGGAAAGCAGCAGGCGGTTTCCGAACTGGCCAGACAGGCCGGAACCATTCCCTACGAGATACTGACCTCCGTTCCGGAGCGAGTGAAAAGAGTATATTTACAGGAGTAAGATGAAAGTAAAGATCTCAGCAGTCATTATCACCTGCAACGAAGAGCGAAATATCGGGCGTTGCCTGGACTCCCTTGGGGGTGTGGCCGATGAAATTGTAGTGGTGGACAACTAGAGGAAAGAAGTTCTGCGAAGAATCGCTAGGAGTTTATTGAACGGCGAGATCTCCTTGTTCACGTTTATATTTTTCGTAGGAGTGTTTCCAGCGCTTATGGGACCATAACCAGTAAGCGGGCTCTTCTCTGATCAGGTCCTCCAGGATACGCACATGCCGGCTGGTGATTTCGAATGGCTGCAGACCTTCCGGACTTTCGCAGATCAGTTCGGCTTCCATTTCATAGCGACCTCTTTTCAACTTTCTGATTTTTAAAAACACAACAGCGGCATCCAGCTTCCTGGCCAGTTTTTCTGTTCCCAGAAACACAGGCGTATCGCGACCCATAAATTTTGTCCAGTACTGTATCTGATGATACATGGGGCGCTGATCTCCCAGGTTAAGGGTAAGAACCGGTGTGTTGTTTTTATGATACTCGATCAGTCTCCGGGCAATCTTTTCCATGGGAACGGGGATCACTCCAAAAGCTTTCCTGTTCTTCATTACCATCCTGTCGAAATACTTGTTACGTAGGGGTTTGTAGATGGCAACAACCGGGTAAT
>JAYEOJ010000666.1:0-1650 GCA_034722835.1 Bacteroidota bacterium
CAACCATCTGCTGGAAAGGGGACAAAAGGTCATATCCTTATCAATGAAAGTTTTGTTGAAGGCCTTGAGGATCTGGATGGTTTTTCACATATCTGTCTTTTATATCACTTTCATTTATCACATTCGTATAGTCTAAAAGTGGTACCGTTTTTGGATGATCAGTTTCGTGGTGTTTTTTCCACCCGTGCCCCGAAAAGACCCAATCCAATTGGACTTTCGGTAGTGAGACTTAACAAGATTGTTGAGAATCGACTTGAAATCGAAAATGTTGATATTATTGATGGAACACCTCTACTAGATATAAAACCATATGTCCCAGATATGGATGAAGTAGATTCTTCTAGGATTGGCTGGCTTGCAAAACATACACAGGAGATTTACTCGAAGAAATCTGATCAGAGATTCAAGTAATGGGTCGGTTTAGCAATCATTAAAGCCGACCGCTTAGTTCAATCGCTAATCACATATTAAAAGAGAAAAAGAATGCCGTAGCTTATTGACAAACCAAAGAGGATTGAGGAACTTGTTGGAAGGGTGAACAGAGATATCTAAAAAATCACTAAACTAGTATCATGAAAAAAGTGATCACATTTGGAGAGATAATGCTGCGTCTGGCAGCTCCCGGTTTTGAACGTTTTATGCAAACTCCTTCACTCAGTGCCACCTTTGGCGGCGGGGAGGCCAATGTGGCTGTTTCGCTTGCCAACTATGGCATCCCGGTTAGTTTCGCAACCAGGCTACCGGAGAATGATTTGGGGATTGCCTGTGCAAAAGAGTTGCGTGGACTGGGAGTTGACACTGAACACATTGTCTGGGGTGGTGAACGCATGGGGATCTACTTCCTTGAAGCGGGCGCGGTAAGCCGCGGTAGCAAGGTGATCTACGACCGTGCCCATTCAGCGCTTTCGAAAATTAAACCAGGGATGATAGACTGGGACGAAGTATTTAAGGATGCCGGGTGGTTTCACTGGACCGGAATTACTCCGGCCGTTTCTGAATCCGCGGCCCTGGTCTGCCAGGAAGCCATCGGGATCGCCAACAAAAAAGGTCTTACCGTATCCACCGATCTGAACTTCCGGAAGAAGCTCTGGAAGTGGGGGAAATCGGCCAGGGAAGTAATGCCCACAATGGTACAGGGCTGTGATATCATCCTGGGCAATGAGGAGGACGCAGCCATGGCGCTGGATATCCATCCCGATGGGGTGGACGTAAGCTCGGGCAAGGTGGAAGCTGAGGCCTACCTGTCTGTCTCAAAAAAAATATTGGAACAGGTGCCCCGGTGCAAGATGGTGATTACCACCCTGCGCGGTTCCATCAGTGCCAGTCACAACACCTGGTCAGGTGTGCTATATGACGGATCGAAGCTTTATACAGCTCCCGAGTATAACATCACCCATATGGTGGACCGTGTGGGAGGTGGAGACTCCTTCATGGGGGGATTGATCTATGGCTTGCTCACCTATGAAAAGGATCTGCAATCGGCACTGAATTTCGCCGTAGCAGCCTCCTGCCTTAAGCACACCATCTACGGGGACTACAACCGGGTTACAGTGACTGAAGTGGAGAAACTGATGGGCGGCGACGCATCGGGCAGGGTTAGCCGTTAATCCTCCGGGCCATCGATGGCCTCCATTCTGAAGCGTTCCAGTG
>JAYEOJ010000667.1:0-1648 GCA_034722835.1 Bacteroidota bacterium
AGTTGAGGAAGGTCTTAAGGGGATTTCCTCTCTGGAGCGTGGCACCCCCCACGTGGTAAACTGTTGAGGAAGGAACAAAGCGGATCCGGTACCCCATTTGCTGGAGTCGCCAGCAGAGATCAATCTCCTCCATATGTGCGAAAAACTGTTCATCCAGTCCGCCCGACTCCCGGTAAAGATCTGTTCTGACCATCAGACAGGCACCCGAGCCCCAGAAGAGATCGGTGGCGTCGTTATATTGGCCCTTATCTTCCTCCAGGTGATCGAAGATGCGTCCCCGGCAGAAGGGGTAGCCATACCTGTCTATAAATCCGCCGGCAGCCCCGGCATATTCAAAATGTGTTCTGCGTTTGAAATCCAGTATCTTGGGAGAACAGGCTCCCACCTTATCATCCTTCTCCATCAGCTCCAGCATGGGCTCCAGCCATCCTTCGGTAACCTCGATATCTGAGTTCAGAAGAAGCATGTATTTTGTATCAAGCTGCTCAAAAGCACGGTTATATCCACCGCTGAAGCCGTGATTCTTTTCCAGTTCAATAATTCGTATATGGGGATGTTCCTTTTTCAGGAACTCAAGAGAATTGTCCACGGATCCATTGTCAGCCACCACAATCTCCACACCGGGAAGGGTGGTGTGCCTGACCAGGAGCGGCAGGAATTGTTCCAGATGCGCTTTACCGTTCCAGTTCAGGATAACGATGGATACCAGTTTCATGTTGAGAGCATGATTTTTTGGATGACCGACTGAAACTCGTTGAAAATATTACGATTGGTACATACAATATGTTCAGCAAAGAGAGGATCTTCATGGCCCGCGAAATCGGAGACCATCCCACCTGCTTCCCTGACCAGGAGCATGCCAGCTGCCACATCCCAGGGATTGAGTCCGTATTCATAGAAGCCATCGTATCGACCACATGCTACATAGGCAATATCGGTGGCCGCGGAACCCAGGCGGCGAAGTCCGTGGGAGTTTTTCATGAAATAGTCCATGCTGTGCATGAACTGCTCCAGGTAGGTGAAGTTGGTATAGGGAAATCCGGTGGCTATCAGGGACTGTTCAACCCGGGCTGCCTGGCTGACCCGGAGCGGTGATCCGTTAAGCCAGGCTCCTCCGCCTTTCCAGGCATAAAAATATTCATTCAGGCCGAATTCATAAACGATACCGGCCACCACTTCCTTATTCTCTGTAAGTCCTACACTGATGGCAAATGGAAACACCCCGTGAATAAAATTGGTGGTACCATCCACCGGGTCAATCACCCAGTTGTAAAGCTGTCCTATTTTATTGCTGGTTCCCTCTTCTGCGATGAACCCAGCTTCGGGCAAGAGCTCTGACAGTCCGGATACCAGGATCTCCTCAGCATGTTTATCGACTTCGGTAACGAAGTTTTGCCTCCCCTTCTCCTCAATGGCCAGTTCCGTTCTGTTCTCGTGTTGCTTCCTTACGTAGGCAGCTGCTATTTTCACCACTTCCATGGCACTGAAACATATCTCTTTGTACTGCATTGAACTCACCAATAAACGTTGCGTTGCAAAGAAAGCTAAAAAATTCCATTAAGCAGGTCGGCCACCACGAATGTACTGCCTCCTGTGAAGATCATATCGTCGGGTCCGGCCTCTGATTGCGCGGCCCGGTAGGCCTCTT
>JAYEOJ010000668.1:0-7170 GCA_034722835.1 Bacteroidota bacterium
AAGTGCCACCAGGGACTCCATATCCATGGGACCCGCTCCGGGCATCAGGACAATAACGGAGGAGCCGGGCACTGATACTTCAGGATTCTCGGTCCGGGGCATGGTAACAAAGGACTTCACTCCCAATATGGTCAGGAAAATAAATACCATCCAGGTAAAGGAGCGGTTATTTATGGATAATTCAGGTAATCTCATTGCTCTGAAGTTTCTGGCAGGTTCACGGGACTTACCTGTGAATCCTTCATAATATATTTGGCCCCTTCGGTAACCACCAGTTCGCCGGATTCCAGGCCATCGCTGACCACTATCAAATCCCCAAGGATCCGTCCGGTCCTTACCCTTCTCCTGCTTACCTCCCCCTCTCTGTATACATATACAATGGCTCTGTTATCACTTGCCCCGATAAGAGATTCCAGGGGCACCACCACAGCTTTGTTAGTGCGGGTAGGAAATATATACGAACGGGCAATAAAGCCTGTTCTGAACTGGGGATCTGTACGAAGGATCTGCAACTCGGCCTCATAGGTCCCCGTCACCGGATCTGCAATGACACCCAGCTCTGTGATCCTTGCTGGAAAGCGGATTTCAGGAAAAGCATCCATCTCCACATGGGCCGAATCCCCAATGGAGAACTTTACAATATCCTTATCTGTCAGGGCCACCCGAACCACCCAGTCACTTTCCGTAGAAGCAAAAAGTATGGCCGGATACCCCGGTGCTATCACCTCGTTTGTCTCCACCAGGATCTTCTGGATCTCCCCATTGGCCGGGGCCTTGATCCAGGAATGTTCCAGGTTGAAATCGGCGATCTTTTTTTGAGATTGGGCCAGCTCGTAAGCGGAGCTGGCATTCTGGAGCTGTTCCAGGGTGACCACACTGTCCTGGTACAGGTTTTTCGCGCGGTTCAGATCTCTTTGTGCCATTTCCAGACCAATACGCGCCTGATTCACCTGGGCATTAATCTCCGAAAGGTCCAGTACTGCCAGTATGTCTCCACGTACGACGGAAACTCCCTCTCTGACATTCAGTTGCTTTACAATCCCACCTGTTTTAAAGCTCAGTTTCATATCGGTGGTGGTGCTGAGCATGCCTGCTGCCCTGACCGGTAATTTAAACTCCCTGAGCTCCACTTCCCATAGCTTTACCTGAAGTGCTTTGTTTTCCGGGGTCTCCTTCTTTGAGTCAGGTTTGCACCCTGCCAGGAGGAGGGTACATGCCCATATGATGATAAGTAGTTGTCTCATGTTTTCAATATTTTTCTGGTCCGTTTGCTCCCATGGCATATTCAAAATCAGCCAGGCTGCTGAAATACTCACTCTGTGCAATGATCGAATTAGCTGCCGCGTTTGTAAGACTGGTGCGTGCATCAATCAGTTCCAGTAAAGAAGATTGCCCCTCGGCATATTTACGGTCAATCAACTGATAGGCTTTGCTAGCTGAACGTGTCTGTTTCCCGGCCGACTGAACCGATTCATAGGCTGCCTGAAGGCCGTAATAGTGGTTGATCACTTCCAGCCTGATTTGCTGCTGGGTCTCCGAATAAAGTTCCACCAGTTTATCTCCCTCAATTCTTGACTGCTGCACTTTCTGACGGTTGACAGTCCCCTGAAACAGGGTCCACTTCATCACCAGCGAGGCCAGTAAAAAATCATCCTCTGTTGTCATCTGATAGTCATCCCCCTGAATTCCGTAATCAACCACTCCAAACAGGCCCGGGATATTTTTCCCCCGGTGCAGGGAGGTTAGATGTTTGTTAAGCTGCTGGTATTGTTTGATCTGATTTAACTCGTCCCTGTTCTGCAGCGCACTCAGACTTGCCTCTTCCAGTGAAATCACAGGTTGAACCGGGGTTTCCATTAGCAGTTCAACAGGGGTAGCAAGTTCGCGATTCAGAAGAAAATTAAAATATGCACGGGAAGCTTCTAACATGTTATTTGCCTGGGCCCTCTGCACTTCTACCTTACTAAGTTCGGCTTCGGATCTGTAAACCGCATCCACAGTTACCTTATCGTTCTCAAATAATCTTTGACTCACACGGAGATTCTCAGCAACCAGGGCCAGGGAAGTATCTGCCAACGCAACCAGATTATGAGCTTTCTGGTATTCATAGTAGGCTTTGGAGATCTCCTTTATCAATTCTCTCTTGTAGCGGTCCAGGTCAACTCTGGCTATCTCGGTATATTGTTTCTTAATATGATAATTCTGGATCAGGTCCGAATTGAATATGGGCTGAACCAGGGATAGTTTGGTTTCCTGCTCGGTAGGCCGGTAGAAGGGAAAAGTTTGATTTTCGATCTGCGGGAAATCACTGGTCCCTGTAAGCATATTCAGCGTGCTGTATACCGGGTTTAGAAGATCCCCAACCGGGAATTCAATCATCCTGCCACCTTCCGCCAGGGTATATCTGGCATTAAAGCTGATATCGGGAAAGAACAGTCCTTTGGCCTCTTTCAAAGCAGCCAGGTTAACCGCATAGTCCAGCTGTTTCTGTTTCAATCCCTGGTTGGATTCAAGGCCCTCGCTGATGTATTCTTCCAGAACAGGATTTTGTGCCTGCAGTATGGAACAGCCTATCAGAATCAGGACGGCAATTCCATTATATCTGGCTGCCCTATTAGCTTTTTTCATGCTTTGATTCCATTTAATACCAGTTGAAAATGACTTGCCAATATCTGATCCTGCGAAAGTCCGAGCATATCAAGCAGGGTTGGTCTCATACTTACAAAACGGATCACACTGAGAACCGTCATCCATAGGGTATGAGCAACCAGAAGGGCCGGAATGTCTGATCTTATCTGTTTCTCCTGCACGCCCTGTTCCACCAGCATCACTACAGAGCCAACAGTGGATTCCTCATAAACCATCTGGTGCACATCGCTGGTAGTCGCATTAAAAGCCATGGGTTCCATTTCCTCCAGGATCATTATAGCCTTCATATGATCGGGATGAGTCTGGGAAAATTCGATGGTAGCACGACCCATTCTTCCCAGTTTCTCCAGCGCATTTCCCTCCCCTTCTGTGGCCTCGGTGGTACGCTTATTCAGCATCTGTATGGACTTTCTTGCCAAAGCCATATGGAGGTCCTCCTTGCTTTTGAAATAGAGATAGAGAGTGCCTTTGCTCAATTCCGCTTCAGCAGCGATATCATCCATGGTGGCAAGTTCAAATCCTTTGCTGAAAAAAACCTTTTCAGCTGCCTGGACAATCTCTTCCCTGCGCTGCTGTTTTTCTCTTTCCTTTCTTTCTGCTATTCCCATATGCTTCGTGAATTTTAATGGTATTACATTTAATGACCATTAGTCATTTATTAGTACAATATTAATTTATTACAATTGATTCACCAAATCTGAAAACATTTTTCAGTTAGTTGTGTTTACTTGTATGAAATAAAAAACTAAACCATGAAATCAAAGATTACTATTGCCATTTTGCTGTTAAGCTTTTCAGTGGCTTCTTTTGCTCAAAAAAATGATGTGGCCGAGGCCAAAAACACCATCAAGGAGTTTAAAGAAAAAGATCCGGGGATGGATAAGTTCTTTTCATCATCTGTTGGATATGCGGTTTTTCCAGGGATTGGGAAAGGAGGCCTGGGTGTTGGCGGTGCAGCCGGGAAAGGCACCCTGTTTAAAGGGGGAGTTGCGGTTGCGGATACCAAGATGAGTCAGATCACCATTGGATTCCAGGCAGGTGGCCAGAAATATGCCGAAATCATCTTTTTTGAAGATGAAGAAACTTACAAAGACTTTGTATCAGGAAACTTCGAGTTTGCTGCTCAGGTTTCTGCAGTCGCTCTTGCTTCAGGAGCCTCAGCCGATGCAGCATATAAAGATGGTCTTCTTGTTGTCACCATGGCCATAGGAGGCTTGATGTATGAAGCCTCTCTGGGAGGTCAGAAGTTCAAAGTAACTCAATATTAAGCTATTCGGTGGCCCGGTAACTATATGCCGTAGCTAACGATTTCTGACAGTGGTTTCCGCTTTTCCTGATGCCGCTCAGGATCAGTGCTGTCCAGCGGGTATCCCAGGGGCAATATCACAAGCGGTTCCAGATGATCGGGAAGCTTCAGCAGTTCCCTGGTCTTATCCACATAGAAATTACAGATCCAGCAGGTGGCCAGTCCAAGATCCGTGGCCTGCAGGGTCATATGATCAGTGGTAATGGCCGCATCCACATCTGCATGATCCTTCCCATCTGCTTTCCGTTTCCAGGATTGGTTGTGGTCGGCACAGATCACAATAACACAGGGAGCTGTCCGGAACCATTCCCGGTGATAGGCCGGGTAGAAGCGCTCCAGGTCAACCTTCTCCCGGATGACGTAAAAGTGCCAGGGCTGAAAATTTACTGCCGAAGGTGCTACCCTTCCGGCCTCCAGAATAAGATCTAGTTTCTCTTGTTCTACGGGGCGGGCATCGTAATTGCGACAAGAATACCGTGCCTTTGCCAGTTCGATGAAGTGATTTGAATGCATGGAATAAAAATATACATTTGTTTCCAAATTGCTACGCATGAAACATCATCGCATTTTATTCTGGTCGATAACCGTTGCCCTCGGGGGATTTCTTTTTGGATTTGATACTGCTGTCATATCAGGTGCAGAACAGGATATTCAAAAGGTATGGGGACTGAATTCATTTCAACATGGCTTAACCATTTCAATCGCACTTATAGGTACTGTATTTGGTGCACTTTTCGGTGGAATTCCTTCAGATCGAATCGGCCGGAAAAGGACGCTTTTCTGGATCGCGGTACTATATTTAGTATCTGCTTTGGGATCTGCCCTTTCAACAGACTGGTATTTGTTTATGGCATTCCGTTTCCTTGGCGGGCTTGGAGTTGGAGCTTCCTCGGTAGCAGCACCCTTATATATATCCGAGATCTCACCTGCAAACAGGAGAGGTCGCCTGGTGGCCATGTTCCAGTTCAATGTGGTCTTCGGAATTGTTATTGCTTATATATCCAATTATTTTATAGCCGGGGCAGGTCCATACTCCTGGAGATGGATGTTAGGAGTTGAAGCCATCCCCGCGATCCTGTTCCTGGTCCTGGTACTTAAAATCCCAAGGAGTCCGAGATGGCTTATTCTGAAGAGGAACCTGGTGGACGAGGCCAGGGCCGTCCTTGAACTGATTAACCCGGCCAACGTGGATGAGACGATAAAGAACATTGAACAATCCAAACATACGACGAACAAGGATCAGCATCTGTTTAAGTCAAGGATCTATCGTCTTCCCATCGTCCTGGCAGTACTTATTGCATTCTTTAACCAGGTATCCGGGATTAACGCCATTATCTATTATGCTCCCCGGATATTTGAGATGACCGGATTAGGAGAAAGCTCAGCATTGCTGTCAACCGCGGGGATCGGAGTTGTAAATTTCATATTTACACTCCTGGCGATGCGTTTTATCGATAAATTCGGCCGAAGGACCTTAATGCTTATCGGATCAATAGGCCTGATCATAACTCTTGGACTGGTATCCAGGGCATTTTACACAGAATCTTTTGGTGGCATGGCGGTACCGGTTTTCCTTTTTATATATATCGCCTTCTTTGCTTTCTCACAGGGTGCGGTCATCTGGGTATTTATCTCGGAGGTCTTCCCCAATGAAGTAAGGGCTGGCGGCCAGGCACTGGGAAGCTTTACACACTGGTTCATGGCAGCCCTTATTGCGTTCTCCTTCCCTGCTATCTCTGAAAAACTCGGGGGAGGCACCACCTTTCTTATTTTCGCAATCATGATGGTACTTCAACTGCTTTTCGTGCTTCGCTTAATGCCTGAGACAAAAGGAAAGTCGCTCGAAATGATCCAGAGTGAGATATCAAACGGGAAGAAGCCGGAATAAAAGATCAAAAATCCGGCCTGGCAACCTATCCCATCCGGATTTTTGGAAATCTTGTCTATTTTGTGAAAGACACTAACTGGTCCACACCAGTGCGCTGGCTCCGATTATCGCTGCATGCCCCAGATCCAATTCAGAGACAAGAACAGGTAGTTCTCTTTTTCGAAAAATGGGCAATAAATGCTTCTCTAAACCTGCTTTGATGGGTTGAATAATTAAATCACCTGCAGCAACAGGGCCCCCAAAAAGAAATATGGCTTCCGGACTAAAATGGTGTACCGTCGTGGCCAGTGCCATCCCAAAATAATTACCTGTCATTTCGAATACTTCCAATGCAATCTTATCACCCTGAACAGCTGCGTCATAAATATGCTTGGCTGTCATCTCTTTGTAACTATAACCAGACAATAAGCTATCCTCTGCATGATCTCTCAGTAGTAGTTCAAAAGCTGTTCTTTTCATGCCTGAAGCAGAACAATAGGCTTCAAGATGACCTCTGCCGCCACATCCACACAAGCGGCCATCGGCTATAATGGTATTGTGCCCGCATTCCCCTGCAAAACCGTCGACACCATATACAACATTGCCATGATAATAAATTCCGCTACCTATCCCTGTTCCCAGGGTGAACATCACAAAGTTGTCCATGTCTCGCGCACCGCCATATATCTTTTCACCCAAAGCCGCTGCATTTGCATCATTGGTAATATATATTTTCGGCATGTCAGGAAACTTCTCTGACAGTATTTCACAAAAATGTACTTTACCGACAAAGGGCAGATTGGGGGCATCTTCGATGGTCCCTTTATTGTAGTTGGCGTTGGGCGCGCCTATTCCTATGCCAACAATTTCATGCTTCAAATTGATCTTAGCAGTCAAAGATTTGATTATATCACTGATCTCTAAAATAAACCCATTTAGCAGATCGTCTGAAACCTGCTGATCAGCAGCAGGATTAAATTTTTTGGGTGGAGTTGGTATAGCGTCTTCTATCAATATTTTCCCGTCCTGGTTTACGACTCCAATAGCAGTATTGGTACCACCTATATCGATTCCAATTGATAATTTGACCATTATTTATTTTAATTAAATTGTAATAGTTACATAAATGCGAAAAGTTCCCCGCAGCGCTGCTGCGAGGAACTTCAATTATTGCGTACAATAAGATTACCTTCTGATCGTATTACCTTTTACAGCATAGAAGAAGATGTACAGGTAACATACCGCCGGAACAATAAAGGCCCAGGTATAACCAGCGCCATCAGCAATTGATCCCATAAGCGGAGGTATGATTGCCCCACCCAGGATCAGGGCATTGATTAAGCCGGAA
>JAYEOJ010000669.1:0-1644 GCA_034722835.1 Bacteroidota bacterium
GACCACCTCCTGAAATAGGGCCACCAGGTGTTTCGTTCATTGAAATAGGCCCCGTACCGGATCCATCCGGGAAAGGGTGCTTCCGGGGGAGAATAGTTGAAGCCATGCAGAATAGAATGGTTCACTCCTGAGATATTGCTCTGATCCCCGGCTACCTTTATGTTTTCCAGGCTGGCCATAAAGGCCATAGTCGTATTGGTAATCTCCTCACAGCTCACCACATTTTTCCCCGCAAGAACAGCACCGGAGGCCACATATTTATTGACCAGGGTTGGAGCTCTTCCTGCCAGTCCTGTGGAAGGATATGCTCTTCCCACCGCACGGTTTAACCAGGTTTCACACTCGGGAATATCAATTTCCATACTTGCCTCAAGGGGGTGCATTCCCCGGCCATAAGCTTGCATCCGGGACTTTACATTGTTTTTATGGCACCACTCGTTAAAAGTATCAATAAAGCGCTCCTTGAAAAGTTCTATGCGGGTAAGATAAAAATCCAGCTCCACCCGCTTGAGCATGGAGGTCACTTCCTCCGAGAATTTTGTTCCATAGTCCTCTTCAAGAGGATTTCCCATATGACCCACCTTTTTCAGTACAAAGGGAAAATACGGGAGGATGGAATATCCCCGCCGGGCTTCAAATTCAGCGGGCAGGTCATCATTCCAGTTTGCACCCTCAAGCTCCATACTGTCGCAGAACATGGCCCTGACATAATCCCCCATATTCCCAATCCTTCCCGAGATATACCCGGAGATATGGTTCAGATATTTTTCTGTTGCCGATTTGCTGTAATGATTCAGCACCGGGCCGGAGGCACCTGGTGCTCCATTGATTACTGCCATGTAACCCGTAAGTTTGACCACATAGTACAGCACAAATTTACCGGCAGGGACATCAATGGAAAGGACCTCATCCGTGATCTTGTTCATCAGATCTTCTCCTTCAACAAAGTTCCTGGTGACTTTGGGAAGAAGGCTCGCCATTTGCAGCTCCTTATAAACCGTTTTATTCCTGGAGTGGATCTCCGGGTCCACCCGGTCCAGGAGCTCATCCAATTGGAATTGATAGCTCTGGCCCCCTTCCAGGTCAATGGTCTCGATGGTCACCATCTGAGATTGATCCTCCCTGTTCAGAAATTCCCCGCCAAAAGGCCAGCCGGAGCCCACAATCATATCACAGATCATCCCACGCTCCTTTGCTCCCTCCAGGGCCACCTGCAACATATCCAGCCACTTCTCTTCAAAGATGGTCAGCGCTTCATATCCCACAGGATCGGACCCTGCCGGAAATGCAATGGGATTTATCTCAACCCCTCCGATCCCTGCTGCCTGCATCACATCCAGTTCCCGCAAAATCTCCTTCTCGGTCAGCCTGTTTCCATTCCACCACCATCGTACAAAAACACGGGAATTGGCCGGGGGATCCCGAAATCCTTTGAAATATTCTTCCACATTGCCTTCCTGAAGAAGGGGATTTACACATCCCAGGAAAGAATCCATAAAAAGTGTTCCCGATGTAACAAGGAGGCTGTTCTTAAAAAAGGTTCTTCTTTTCATGGCATCGAATAATTAGAGTGAGGTATATGAATTCAAATAAATGATCGGTCGATGAACTCCCTCTTTGCGACTTTCCTGCGGTAATTCTCCC
>JAYEOJ010000670.1:0-1643 GCA_034722835.1 Bacteroidota bacterium
GAGGGCTAACATATCCTGGCAGATGGGAATGGTCCTCCAGGCTTCCTTGGACTGAATATACCAGTTTCCCAAGGCATAGGCCGCTTTCTGATTCTCCGGATAGAGGCGGTAGGCCCTTTCGTAATAGATCACCGCTCCGCTGTTGTTGTGGCGGTTCAGAATATCGCCCATCATCATCAGGCTGCCGAGATTCATGGAGTCAATGACCAGCACCTGGTTCAATGCTTCAATGGCCTCATCAAATTGCTGTCTGAAGGAAGCCATCTCAGCCAGTTTTAACCAGGAAGAGACATCCGTACTGTCCCACGCCACAAGTTCCTGGAAACCCTTACGGGCCTGCACATAATCACCGGCATCATAATACTGCCCCGACAACATGCGGCTGAGCCTTTGATCACCGGGGTAAAGCAATAGAGCGCTCTTTAGAGTTTCGATTGCTTGCGGGACCAGCTCCAGCTGGGCTTCTGAGAGGGCCTTCAGGTAAAATGTGTTGAATGCGGTATCACCTGATGCGATCAAATTGCCTGAACCAGCTATCACCTCTTGATAATTACCCGAATAATACAGATCCATAAGATTGGCCTGTGCCTTTAATGCGGTTCGCGGAATAAGTGTAAGTATACAGGCAATTACGAGAGTGCGGAACAGTTTCATAGAGCAAAATAAGACCGCCGTACAATTTGCACAGCGGTCTCGAATGTATGGAAATTTACTGAAGGACGAAATTCACAGGAAAGGTAAACATCACATTGACGGCATTTCCTCTCTGCTTGCCAGGAGTCCAGTCGGGAGAAGTTGAGACAACCCTTTTCACTTCATCTTTAAGCATCTGAATGTACTTCTCATCGGGCTCCTCTGCATCTTCTGCAATTTTACGATAAGAAGCCACCACTACTTCGCCAATGGGCTTGCCTTCTATTTTGGCCATGGTCTCCTGGTCCGGAATGACCACTTTGCCCTCTTTGTCCACGACAAATTTGATGAAGATTTTCCCCGTAGCTCCTGCTTCAACTGCCTCCGCAGGATATATTAAATTTTGAGCAATATAGCGACGGAATTCGATGGGTTCTCCACCGTTGAAAGTAGGCATCTCTTCCACCACAGTAAAGACTTCCATTTCAGGTGCCTGAGCTGTGATCTCCTCTGCGGGATCTATTGCTTCGATAGGGGCGTCTTTATCCGTACACGATACAATAAAAAGTGCAAGAACAGTTATTGGGAGCAGCAAGGCAAGTTTCCACCTGCTGCCTAACTTATAGTTTTTGTTTAACATGTTGATTCGGTTTTTAATTTGACTACTGAATTGATTTGATAGGGAAGCGCTTCCTATGTATTGATTTAATATTGACAGTTGGTATTTTGCTGGATCGGTGCCTTTACGCAGCACGGCAGAATCGGCCAGATACTCCAGGTTTTCAATCACCGATCTGCGGAACAACCATGCCACCGGATTGAACCAGCTAATGATTACAAAAATTTCCACAAGAATACGGTCGATGGAGTGCCACTCATGTTTATGAATATTCTCATGTTCAAGGATATGACTGAATGAGTCATCCGTCGCAGAATCAGGATCGATAAAAATAAAACTGAAGAACGAACTGGCATGCAGGCTTTTGCTTGCTATCAGCGTGATTCCTTCT
>JAYEOJ010000671.1:0-7155 GCA_034722835.1 Bacteroidota bacterium
ATTAAATATCTTATCTGCTTCCGTTTCATAAAGCAAAATTACGCTGAAATAACATGAGAATCAAGAAACAACCAATATTGGACTTCTCCAAAATTTAGTTTAAATTAAAAACCCACCTCCTTTGGGGGTGGTAATGTTCTGTCGGCTATGCCTATATTTGTAACATGAGTAAGTACAAGAAACTGTCTCATGTTGTTTACAAGTGTGACTACCATATTGTTTGGGTACCAAAATATCGGTTTCGGATCTTGACTGGAGAAATTAAGAAGCTGGTAGAGGAAGATATAAAGATGCTGTGTGAATGGAAAAGATGTGAGGTTCAAGAAATGAGTGTCCAACATGACCACATTCATCTTGTCGTATCGATTCCTCCAAAGGTGTCTGTTTCGCAAATGATGGGGATATTGAAAGGTAAGCTGGCGATAAAGCTGTTCAAAAGCTACCCAAAGATGAAACAAAAGCCTTACTGGGGCAATCATTTCTGGGCGCGAGGCTATTTTGTCAGCACCGTTGGAATCGACGAAGACGTTATCAAAAGATATGTCCAGCATCAGGAGAAGGAAGAGAGACAAATAGAAGAACAACAACATCGTTTCGATTTTTAAAGCCCCCTATGGGGGTATTTCAATGCCACCTTCTCAGAAGGTGGATTTTTACTATGGTAAATATAAAAAAAGACCCGAATGGAACATATTTTTATCATAATTGCGCAATCGATTGTACACTTTTTGTAACTTTGGCCTGAACGATGAACAAAAAGCAGCACGTTACCATCCACGACATAGCACGGAAGCTGAATGTATCGGCGTCCACCGTTTCACGTGCCCTCCATAATCATCCCAGGATCAGTGAAGCGACCAGGAATTCGGTAAAAAAGGTGGCTGCAAAACTCAACTACCAACCCAATGTGATGGCTTCTGCCCTGAGGAGAGGAAGCAGCAAAACCGTGGGTGTGATTGTACCCCGGATCAACCGGAATTTCTTTTCCAATGTGATTGGGGGCATGGAGGAGCTCCTGGCAAGCTCCGGTTATCACCTGATGATCTGTCAGACCCAGGAAAAACTGGAAAATGAAGTGGCTGCTGTCCGGACCCTGATCAATGCACGGGTCGATGCCGTACTACTTTCCATATCCATGGAGACAGCACACCATGAACATCTGAATTCACTTACAGAACGGGGCATCCCCCTGTTCCATTTTGACCGGGTTCCCCCGGATACAGGAAACGGATCGGTGGTTGTAGATGATCACCTGGGTGCTTATCTCAGTGTGAAGCATCTCCTGGAGCAGGGTTACCGAAAGATACTTCATGTATCCGGGAAGGACCATATCAATATCTACCGATCCCGGAAAGAAGGATACCTGCAGGCCATGCAGGAAGCGGGTATCGATGTACCCCGGTCGTGGATCCTGCAGGAGCCCCTGGTACAGGATGGCGGGGAAAAGGCTTTTCGCACCGGAATGCAGATGGAAAAGAAAGCGGATGCATTTTTCTGCTCGGGCGACTTTGTTGCTCTGGGTATTCTGCAGGCAGCAAAACGGGAGGGTGTTTCCGTACCGGGCGATCTGGGGGTGAGCGGCTTTGCCAACGAACCTTTCACAGCCTTCCTGGAACCTTCCCTGACCACCGTGGATCAGCATGGTGAAACCATGGGCCGGAAGGTGGCTGAAATGTTCCTCAGATGTGAAAACCAGGAGGGCAATAGGGGCACATGCGAACAGGTGGTCCTGCAACCCGAATTAATCATACGAAACAGTTCCCTGAAACAGACAAACCGATAAACAGATAGATTATGGCAATTAATTATGAAGTCAGATTTTCCAACCATCCCGAGGATGCCTCACACTATGGGACAGAGCGATTGAGAAAAGAGTTCCTGGTGGAGAAGCTGATGGTACCTGGAGAGATTAATATGGTCTACTCAATGAACGACCGCTACATTGTAGGAGGTGCCGTTCCCGATACAGAACTTGAACTGAGCACCATCGATCCCCTGAAGTCAAGCTATTTCTGTGACCGCCGCGAACTGGGCATTATCAATGTGGGTGGCAGGGCCACCATTCAGGTAGATGGTACCGCTTATGACCTGGACTATAAAGATGCCCTCTATGTGGGAGCAGGGTCAAAGCAGATCACCCTGATCAGCCGGGAGAAGCAGAATCCGGCACATCTCTATTTTAATTCAGCTCCGGCACATAAAGCTTATCCATGCAAAAGGGTCACACTAGCCGATGCAGAAGTGGCCGACATGGGTGCACTGGAGCAGTCAAATGCCAGGAAGATTAACAAATTGTTGATCCATTCGGTGGTGGAAACCTGCCAGCTGCAAATGGGAATGACCGAATTGCAGCCGGGAAGCGTCTGGAACACCATGCCTCCCCACCTGCACGATCGAAGGATGGAAGCCTATTTCTATTTTGAAGTACCGGAAGGACAGGCCATCTGTCACTTTATGGGCGATCCCGGGGAAACCCGCCACATCTGGATGCAAAATGAGCAGGCGGTCATCTCACCTCCATGGTCGATCCATTCTGCCGCCGGAACAAGCAACTATATCTTTATCTGGGGCATGGCCGGAGAAAATCTTGATTATGGCGATATGGATATGATACAACCCAATGAATTACGTTAATTGCAGAAAGTATGTCACAAGCCCTATTTGATCTAAGCGGAAAAACAGCCCTGGTAACGGGCGGAACTCACGGCCTGGGAATGGCCATTGCCACAGGCCTGGCTGAAGCGGGAGCCACAATAGTCATCAATGATGTGTTTCCTGAGAAACTTGAAACGGCGAAAAGTGCCTACGCGGAAAAGGGAATCCAGGTACATACCTACGCCCTGGATGTCACCGATGAAGCTGCAGCTGAACAGATCCTCCCCGTAATCGAAAAGGAGGTGGCCCCCATTGACATCCTGGTCAACAATGCCGGCATCATCAAACGGATTCCGATCCTGGAGATGAAAGCGGAGGAGTTCAGGGAGGTCCTGGATGTGGACCTGACAGGCCCCTTTATTATGGCAAAAACAGTGGCCCGGGGAATGGTTGAACGGGGACATGGAAAAATTATCAACATGTGCTCCATGATGAGCGAACTGGGCAGAAATTCCGTATCGGCCTATGCAGCAGCCAAGGGAGGATTGAAAATGCTGACCCGGAACATGGCCACCGAATGGGCCAGATTCAACATCCAGATCAATGGCATTGGCCCCGGTTACTTTGCCACCACGCAGACAGCTCCCATCCGGGTAGACGGACATCCTTTTAACGAGTTTATTATCAACAGAACCCCTGCCGGAAGATGGGGCGATCCGGAAGACCTGGCAGGAACAGCGGTCTTCCTTGCTTCCCGTGCATCTGATTTTGTGAACGGTCAGGTAGTATACGTGGATGGCGGTATTCTGGCCACCATCGGGAAGCCCTCCAACGAAGCCTAATCATTATGAAAATCCAAAAAAATAAAATCATGAGACCAACAACCATCCTTTACCTGCTTCTGGGATTGCTGATTATCTCCTGTAGCTCAAAGCCGGAGATATCACTCCAGGTGACCAATCCTCTTAAGCAACAAAGAAGTAATGCCGTTCTTCTGATATCGCGGGGTGAGATCGCTAACTGGACCACCATTCCTGCTGACCAGCTTCCCGTCCTGAAGGACATTCAGGGAGAATTCATTCCCTGCCAGACCAATGATGTGGATGGGGACGGAAAGTGGGATGAGCTATTTGCACTTACCGATATGGAGGCCGGTGCCCAACAGAGAATCACTGTGGAATTCATTTCCCCGGAGGATTACCCGGTGTTTCCCGTCAGAACCAATCTTCATCTGGGAGATGCAACAGAGAATTACAAGAAACTGGACCGGGCCCAAAGACTTGAGGGCGTTTCCTATCATAACTATGCGGACATCACTGGTGCTGCCTTCCAGATGGAAGGTCCGGCCTGGGAGAATGACCTGGTGGGCTTCAGGAACTACATGGACCAGCGCAACGGAATGGACATTTTCGGAAAAACCACCTCAGCCATGGTTCTCGACAATGTAGGGAAGGCAGGTGAACCCAGTTACCATGAGCCGGGCGAATGGGGAATGGACGTACTGAAGGTTGGGACCAGTCTGGGTGCCGGGGGCATCGGCTACATGTATAAAGATTCCATATATCGCGTGGGTGACAATGGATCCGGAAACTACGAAGTTGTGTTCCGGGGATCCCAACGAAGTCGTTTTAAGCTTGATTACACCAACTGGAAAGTGGAGGACCAGGTGCTGGAGGTCACGCACCAGATCGGGATTGCCGCCGGACGTCACTTTTACCAGGGGATGGTCACCTACACCGGAACGGAGGAAGCTATGAAACTGGTGGTGGGCATCGTAAACATGCTTAGCGAGGAACTTCATGTTCTGGAACTGAATGAGCAATATACCGGACTTTACACCATGGATCACCAGTCGGAAGACGGGAGCCTGCTGACCATGGCCCTGGTGGTGCCCACAAGCTACCTGATCCGTACGGCTGAAACCCGCAATGAAGGGGACGGGATTATCCAGACCTACTATGCATTGCTGGATGCCAGTCCCGGAGAGCCCATTAATTATCGTTTCTTTTCCCTGTGGGAAAATGAAGATCAGAGATGGAGCTCCCGGGAGGAGATCGAAAAATATCTGAAAACTGAGGCTGAAAGATGGACTCAGTCCGTGGTGTATGCCAACTAATATATATATTGCATAATCGATCGTATACAAGCAAATCCATGAAAAGAATTGACGTCGTACTGAGAATGAGGGAGACCGGAGCCATTCCCCTCTATTACAATCCCGATATAAAAGTGATGAAGGAGGTGATCTCTGCCTGCTACAGGGGAGGAATGAATATTTTTGAATTCACCAACCGGGGCGATATGGCACATGAGCTCTTCGCAGAGCTGATCCTCTGGAGCCGGAAAGAAATGCCGGATCTTATCCTTGGGGTCGGGACCGTGGTGGATGCCGGCACCTGTTCACTCTATATCCAGATGGGTGCAAAATTTATTGTCTCTCCCCTGCTGAACGAAGAAATGGCCAGGGTATGCAATCGCAGGAAGGTCCTGTGGATGCCCGGATGTGCCACTGCTTCGGAGATAGGCAGAGCGGAAGAGCTGGGTGCAGAAGTGGTAAAATTGTTCCCCGGGCCCACAGTGGGAGGAGCCAAATTCCTGAAAGCCTACCTGGGGCCCTGCCCCTGGTCCAATATCATGCCCTCCGGTGGGGTGTCCCCTACCAGGGAGAACCTGACTGAATGGTTCGAGGCAGGAGCCTTCTGTGTGGGTATGGGTTCGCAATTGATCAGCAAGGAGATCATCAGCAGCAAAGATTATAAGAAGCTGGAAGAAACGGCCAGCTTTACCATGAAAATAATCAGTGAACTGAAAGGATAAGCGGGAGAATCGTATGCGGAACAAATCCTTATTCATTGTCCCCTTCCTTGTACTCTTTCATATTAGTTGTGGAAGTCAACAGCAAGGCAAAGTGCTGAAACTGGCCCACGGGCTGGATCCCTCACACCCGGTACATAAAGCCATGGTATATATGGCCGATCGATGCAAAGAAATCTCGGAGGGAGAGTTAAGCATTGATATCTACCCCAGTGGTCAGCTTGGTTCTGAACAGCAGTGTGTGGAACTTTTACAGATTGGCAGCCTGGCCATCACCAAGGTAAGTGCTGCCGTGATGGAAAGTTTTACAGAAGATTTCAAGGTGCTTGGCCTGCCCTATGTGTTCAGATCCAAAGAGCACGCCTTCAAGGTACTGGATGGGAAGATCGGAGATGAATTACTTCTGAGCACAGAACCTTTCTGGATCAGGGGACTCTGCTTCTTTGATGCCGGAAGTCGGAGTTTCTATACCATTGACACCCCCATTAATCACCCGGACGATCTGAAGGGTCTTAAAATCAGAGTAATGAAGAGTATTACAGCCATGGAAATGGTGAAGGCCCAGGGAGGTTCCCCCACCCCCATTTCTTGGGGTGAACTCTATACCGCCCTGCAAAGTGGTGTGGTGGATGGTGCAGAAAACAATCCCCCCAGTTTCTATACCAGTCACCACTACGAAGTATGCAAGTACTACAGTCTGAACGAGCACACCATGGTTCCGGATGTACTGATCATCAGTCAGAAGGTATGGAAAAAACTGAACGACCAGGAGAGAACATGGTTGCAGCAGGCAGCTGATGAAGCAGTGCCGGTTCAGCGTCAATTATGGGCAGAATCCGAGAAGGAGTCCCTGGAGATCGTCGAAGAAGCAGGTGTAACCATCATCTATCCGGATAAAGAACCATTTTCCGACAAGGTCACCGGATTGCTTGAATCGTACCGGGAAAATGAAAGACTCTACGAGCTGATCACCCGGATCAGAGATGTGAACTAATAGCTGGCAACATTGACTATGGAGAAATTTCAATATAATTTAAACAAGGTACTGGAAATCTTTCTGGTCGTCCTGATGTCGGTTCTGGTCATTGATGTCCTCTGGCAGGTGTTCAGCCGTTACCTGCTCTCCTCCCCCAGTTCCTTTACGGATGAACTTGCCGGGTTTCTGCTCATCTGGGTAGGGGTCCTGGGAGCTGCCTATGTGGCAGGAAGAAAAGAACACCTGGCCATTGATATCCTGATTCAGAGAAGTCCGCCGGCCAGAAAACGGCTTTTGCAGTTTATTATTCACTCCCTTATCTTTCTGTTTGCCCTTTCCGTAATGGTAACAGGCGGTGTGGTATTGATGTATACCCGCTTTGTACTTCAGGTCAAATCAGCAGCCCTCCAGCTCCCCCTGGGCTACGTGTATATTGTCCTTCCAATCAGCGGATTAATTATTATGTTCTATGAGGTGCTCCACATCATCAACCTGAAAAGATCCAGCTAACATGGAAGTACTGATCCTTGTCCTCAGCTTCGTCATCCTTCTGATCATTGGTGTTCCTATTGCGTTTAGCATTGGCATCGCAGGGATTCTGACCATGTTGATGTCCATTGATGCCATGCCTGCTCTGACCACCTATGCCCAGCGCATGGCCACCGGACTGGACAGCTTTGCCCTGCTGGCCATCCCATTTTTTGTTCTGGCCGGAGGGATCATGAACAGCGGGGGGATTGCCATGCGTCTGATTAACTTTGCCAGGGTAC
>JAYEOJ010000672.1:0-7154 GCA_034722835.1 Bacteroidota bacterium
AGAATGTGTGAGGCCAGTATCAGTGTTTTTCCGTCTTGCACCTGTTGGAGTACAATCTCCCGGACCTCAGCTATGCCTTCCGGATCAAGACCGTTGGTGGGTTCATCCAGGACCAGTACCCTTGGATCACCCAGAAGAGCTGCTGCAATTCCGAGCCGTTGTTTCATTCCCAGTGAAAGGGTGGAAAACCTGGATCTTTTTCGTTCTGCAAGTTGTGCCGTTTCCAGAACCCGGCCAATATCCCCGTAGGGCATCCCTTTGATATCACAGATAATCCTCAGATTTTTCTCCAGGCTCAGGTAGGGATAAAAATGGGGTGTTTCGATCAGGGAACCAATACTCTTTCGCTGATCGGCCTCCGGTTCTTCGCCGAACCATTTATAGAGTCCGCCATCCTGCCTTATGATCCCTGTAACGATCGAAAGTGTGGTGGTCTTGCCACTTCCATTTGGGCCAAGAATACCATAGGCCTGTCCTTCTGCAATCTGAAGATCCAGGTTCCGGATGGCATTAACATTTTTGTAGGATTTGGACAATCCGCGAATAGAAAGGATCTCCTGCATATTAGTTGGCAAGCTCGGAAAAGAATTTGATACGAACAAGCCTTATCTCTTCTTCGGTGAAATATTCTTCGCCAAGCTCTGCAAGCGCTTCATCGACGGATTCTGTCTCTGCTTCACGGAAATATTCGAAAATATCATCCAGTTTTTCCTCATCCATGATTTCGTTCAGGTAGTAATCAATGTTCAGCTTTGTACCTGATCCGACAATGGCCTCAATCTCTTCGATGAGATCCATGATCTCAATGTTTTTAGCATGGGCAATATCTTCCAGGTTCAACTTGCGATCGATGCTCTGTATGATATAGACTTTTACGCCCGATTTATTAACCACCGATTTGACCACCATATCCTGGGGCCGGATAATATCCTTCTCATCAACATATTCGCGGATGACCTCAACAAATCCCTCCCCGTATTTTTTAGCTTTCCCGGCACCAACCCCAACAATATTCTGAAGTTCGTCACTCTTAACCGGGTATTGGATAGCCATGTCTTCCAGCGAAGGATCCTGGAAAATAACAAAGGGTGGTAAATTCAGATCTCTGGCCATCTTTTTTCTAAGATTTTTCAGGATGTGCAACAGCTCCTCATCCACAGCCCCGGTTCCACCTCCACCTGTGGATACGCCTTCTTCAGGGACTATATCAAAATCATGATCCTGTGTCAACATCATCGAATACGGCTTCTTAATAAACTCATGTCCGGCATCTGTCAGCCTCAACAATCCATAATTCTCAATATCTTTTGTTATAAATCCGGCAATAAGAGCCTGCCTGAGTACTGCGTTCCAGTACTTTACGTCTTTTTCCTTCCCGGCACCGAAGTACTCGGAGTGGTGATGATTGTATGTCTTTACAGCACTGTTGGCAATCCCTGAAAGAACGTCTGCAATATGCTCGGATTTGAATTTTTCCTGCACTGCTAAAATAGACCTCAAACCTAAAAGTACATCTGTCTTTCCTTCAAATTTTTCTTTAGGATGCAGACAATTGTCACAGTTGTCGCAACCCTCCTCCATGTATTCCCCGAAGTAGTTGAGCAGTAGCTTGGGACGACAGACTGCCGATTCGGCATAAGCTACGGTTTCGAGCAGCAATTGCTTTCCGATTTCCTGTTCTGCCACTGGTTTCCCCTGCATAAATTTTTCCAGCTTCTGAATATCCTTGTAGCGGTAGAATGCGATACACTTTCCTTCACCTCCGTCACGGCCTGCCCGGCCCGTCTCCTGGTAGTATCCTTCCAGGCTTTTTGGCATGTCGTAGTGTATGACGAAACGTACATCGGGTTTATCAATGCCCATTCCGAATGCAATGGTTGCCACAATCACATCCACCTCTTCCATGAGGAATTGATCCTGATTGGATGAACGGGTCATGGCATCCATGCCGGCATGATAGGGCAGGGCTTTGATCCCATTTACCTTCAGGGTCTCGGCCAGTTCTTCTACCTTCTTTCGGGAGAGGCAGTAGATGATTCCGGACTTATTGTGGTTGGCCAGAATGAATCTAATGATCTCTTTGCTTGCGTGAATCTTGGGCCTGATCTCGTAATAGAGATTATGTCTGCGGAAGGATGATTTGAATACACTGGAGCCAAGCATATCCAGGTTTTTCTGAATATCATGCTGAACCTTCGGTGTGGCAGTGGCTGTGAGGGCAATCAGGGGAGCCTGGCCAATTTTATTGATAATAGGTCTGATTCTCCTGTACTCCGGTCTGAAATCATGTCCCCATTCAGAAATACAATGCGCTTCATCAATGGCATAGAATGAGATGTTAACCTTTTTCAGGAATTCGATGTTCTCCTCTTTGGTCAGGCTCTCAGGTGCCACATAGAGCAGGCGGGTGCGTTTATCCAGCACATCCTGCTTTACTTTGGCAATGGCATTTTTTGTAAGAGAAGAGTTGAGAAAATGTGCCACACCATCGTCCAGGCTGAAGCTTCGCATGGCATCCACCTGGTTTTTCATCAGTGCGATCAGGGGAGAGATCACAATGGCGGTACCTTCTTTGATAAGTGCCGGAAGCTGATAACAGAGTGACTTCCCTCCACCGGTAGGCATCAGGACAAAGGTATCATTGCCAGCCAGAACATTGCTTATAATCTCCTCCTGGTTACCTTTAAAGCTGTCAAATCCAAAATACTTCTTCAGGTTCTTGTGAAGTATCTCTCCGATATTCTCCATGTTCCCTTTCAGCTCTGACGAAATTAAAGATAGTATAATTTGAATTCTGTTTCAAGGGGGTCAGTTTTTTTTTGTTACTTTGCAAATCCTTTATCCAGACTGAATATGAGTAAGAATACTGAAGGGGAAATGTCTTTCCTTGAGCACCTTGAGGTGATGCGCTGGCACCTTCTGCGTTCCATTGCAGCGATTGTTATCCTGGCCCTGGTGGCTTTTGTATTTAAGGAGATTGTATTTGATAAGATCATCCTGGCTCCCAAAGAGCCCCATTTCCCAACCAACCGTTGGTTGTGTCAGCTGGGAGAAATTCTTGGATTGGAGCGTATCTGTATCAACCAGGATCCTTTCTCTCTTCAGACTGTAAAAATGGCGGAGCAGTTTTCCATGCACATTATTGTCTCCCTGGTGGCAGGCATGGTGATTGCCTTTCCCTATATATTCTGGGAATTCTGGAGGTTTATTATTCCGGCACTTTATGATAAAGAGAAGAACACAGCCCAGGGTGCTGTTTTTTTTACATCGCTGCTTTTCATCCTGGGAGTTTTATTCGGTTACTATATTATCTCGCCACTCTCGGTCAATTTTCTTGGGAACTACAAAGTGAGTGAGAGTGTCATCAGTGCTCCCACCCTGCGGTCCTATGTGCAGACCATTACCTCTGTGGTTCTGGCATCCGGACTGGTGTTCCAGCTTCCGATTCTGGTTTACTTCCTGAGTAAGGTGGGACTGGTCACTCCCGATTTCCTGAAAAAGTACAGGAGGCACTCCCTTGTGCTTATTGTAACCCTTTCGGCCATTATTACTCCCCCAGATATATTCAGCCAGGTGCTGGTGGCACTCCCGCTGATGGTACTTTATGAAATAGGTATTGCCATTAGTAAGAGCATTATGAGGCAACAGGATGCTGCAGCAGCAGAGCGGGAAGAGGAATATAAAAGAAAAAAGAAGAAGCCTGCAGAAGCACCGGAAACAAAGCAGTCTGAACCCGGAACCGCCACAAAAACTGCGGAAGCGCCAGCGGAAGAATCTTCGGAAGAGACTTCAGAAGAAGTGAGTACGAAGAAGCCACCCTGGAAACGGCCTGCAAGCAAAGCTGAAGATGAAGAGGACAAGAAGCCGGATCAGGGCGATTCTGAGAAAGAAGAAGATGAAACTGAGAAAGATTAATAGGGGTCAGCTCTATTTTGCATAACTTTAAGTTTTATGAAGCTGCATACACATAATCTGGTTAAGAAATACAAGAACCGCAGGGTTGTTGACGAGGTGTCGGTCAGTGTGGAACAGGGCGAAATAGTGGGGCTGCTGGGACCAAATGGAGCCGGGAAAACCACTACCTTTTATATGATTGTGGGCCTGATTAGCCCCAATGAAGGGAACATCATGCTCAATGAGGACGATATTACCAAGGAGCCGGTATACAAGCGTGCCCGGATGGGCATTGGCTACCTTGCTCAGGAGGCTTCGGTGTTCAGGAAGCTCTCGGTGGAAGATAATATCAGGGCGGTTCTTGAAATGTCAGAAATGTCCCGTGAGGAGCAGCAGGAGAGAGTCGAATCCCTGATTGTGGAGTTTGGCCTGACAAAAATCAGAAAGAGCCTTGGTATACAGCTTTCAGGTGGAGAACGCCGGCGTACCGAGATTGCAAGAGCCCTGGCTTTGAGCCCCCATTTTATCCTTCTGGATGAGCCATTTGCCGGAGTGGATCCCATCGCGGTGGAGGACATCCAGGAAATTGTATCCAGGCTAAAGGAGAAAAATATCGGAATTCTGATCACCGATCATAATGTTCATGAGACCCTGGCCATTACCGAAAGGGCTTACCTGATGTTCGAGGGAAGCATTTTAAAAGCGGGTACTGCGGAGGATCTGGCAGAGGATGAGCAGGTGAGGAAAGTATACCTGGGACAAAACTTCGAGCTTCGTTAAATACGTATCACCTTTGTAATCCGGAAATTTGGATTAAATTTGCGGAAATTTTGCGGATGTGGCGGAATTGGTAGACGCGCTAGACTTAGGATCTAGTTCTTTCGGGAGTGGGGGTTCGAGTCCCTTCATCCGCACTTGTTTTATGCATAAACCGCTATGCTTTCGGATGTTATAACGATTGTGTTGCGGTTTTTGCTAATTTTGTACATATATTTTTTAAAAGATGAATATTACACAGGAGAATACCGATAAGTTAAATGCGATCCTCAATGTTAAAGTTGAAGAGGCGGATTATGCTGAGCGTGTAGACAAGGTACTTAAAGATTATCGCAGGCAGGCCAGGGTGGATGGCTTCAGGCCGGGTAAGGTGCCCATGGGCATTATTAAAAAAATGTATCAAACCCCGGTTATGGTGGATGAGGTGAATAAACTGGTATCGGAATCTCTTTTTGAATACCTGAAGGAAAACAATGTCAATATCCTTGGGGAGCCTCTTCCGCATAAAGGTGAAGAGCAAAAATTTGATTTTGAAAACGACAAAGAATTTGAATTCAAATTCGACCTGGGACTGGCTCCGGAGTTCAGCCTGGAGGTAACAGCAAAGGATAAGGTCCCCTATTATAAGATCAAGGTGGATAAGAAACAGCAGGATGAATATAAAGACTCCCTGCTGGGTCGTTTTGGCGAATTTATTTCCGTGGATAAAGCCGGCAAGGATGAACTGATCAAGGGCACCCTGGTGAAGGTCGATAAGGAAGGCAAGGAAGTGGAGAACGGAATCCTGGTGGAGAATATAAGCATGTCCCTGGATATGATGAAGGATGACGATCAGAAGGTCTTGTTCCGTGGAGCTGCCGGGGGCGATGAAGTGGTGTTTGATGTGAAAAAAGCATATCCCAACGACACCGAAGTGGCATCCCTGCTTCGAATCGATAAAACAGAAGTAGCCATGCTCGAAGGCACGTTTAAATGTGTGATCGAAGAGGTGCAGAAGTTTGAAAAAGCGGTCCCTGGAACTGAGTTTTATGACAAGGTTTATGGTGAGGGAGAGGTAAAAACCGAGGAGGAGTTTACCAAGCGGGTGACTGAAGAGATTGCTTTGAACTATGAGCGGGAGAGTGAGTACCGTTTTATGGTGGATGCTCGTGAGGCATTAATTAAAAAGGCGAAAATTGACCTTCCCGTTGAGTTTCTGAAGCGCTGGATGGTGGAGACCAATGAGCAGATCACCGAGGAGCAGGTCAAAGAGGATTTCGAAAAATATGAGGATGATTTCCGCTGGCAGTTAATCAAGGAATCTCTGTTAAAGCAGCAGGACATCAAAGTATCTGAAGAGGAAGCTCTGGAAGCTGCAAAGGGCATGGCTCTTAACCAGTACATGCAATATGGCATGAGCAATGTTCCGGATGAATACCTGGAAAATTACGCCAAAGAGATGATGTCGAAGCCAGAGGAGGCCAGGAAATTCTATGAGCAGAAGGGTGAGGAGAAGCTAATCTCCTATATTAAATCAACCGTCAAGCTGGACGAAAAAGAGGTCAGTTCAGAGAAGTTCCGTAAATTGTACGAGAAATAAAAAGTAATTCTATGAGTCAGCAGGACGATTTTAAGAAGTTTGCAACAAAGCATTTGGGCATCAATAGCATGACCCTCCATCAGTTTACTTCACAGTACAACAGTTATATTTCACCTACGATTATAGAAGAGAGGCAGTTAAATGTGGCCTCCATGGATGTGTTCTCCAGGCTGATGATGGATCGCATTATTTTCCTTGGAGCACCCATTGATGACTATGTGGCCAACATCATACAGGCCCAGCTGCTCTATCTCGATTCTGCCGATCCCAATAAGGATATCCAGGTCTATTTCAATACTCCTGGAGGAGGAGTACATGCCGGACTGGGGATCTATGATACCATGCAGTATACATCATGCGATGTGGCCACCATCTGTACAGGTATGGCCGCCTCCATGGGCGCTGTGCTCCTGGCTGCAGGAACCCCGGGGAAACGCTCCGCACTGAAACACAGCAGGGTGATGATACACCAGCCCATGGGTGGGACTCAGGGCCAGGCTTCTGATATTGAGATCACTACCCGCGAGATCCTGAAGATGAAAAAAGAACTCTATGCGATCATTGCCGATCACTCAGGTAAGAGTATTGAGGAGGTGGAGATAGACGGGGACCGTGATTTCTGGATGACAGCTACCGAGGCCAAGGAGTATGGCATGATTGATGAAGTTTTGCTTAGAACAAAAGACAAAAAGTAATGGACCGTTGCTCTTTTTGCGGAAGGGAGAAGAAGGATACAAATCTTCTTATTGCCGGAATTTCCGGTCACATCTGTGATCGCTGTATCGAACAGGCCTACAGCATTGTCCAGGAGGAGCTGGGCGCCCATGGTGAGTTTGATATGGGACAGATTAAGCTTCTGAAGCCGACTGAAATAAAGAAATTTTTAGACCTCTATGTAATCGGG
>JAYEOJ010000673.1:0-1638 GCA_034722835.1 Bacteroidota bacterium
CCTCTTATGCGGATATGGAAGCCCATGTGATTCCAGGAAACAGTTTTGATTTCAGCTATGTTCACGGACTGTCCATCCGAAATGCAGGTTATTCCTTTGTTTCGCTCAGTGATGAATCCCTTATGGACTATTCACTGGATCTTTCGTCCTACAGCCTGGTGGATTACCTGGCCGGGGAGGAGCGTTCCACCTACCTGCCAAAAAATGATTCGGTCTGTCACTACCAGGTCTGGCCCGCTTACATGTTGAATGTGCTGGAGGCTTATCTGCTTGGTGGAGGAAGCCTGCTTGTCAGCGGGGCGCATATTGCCTCCGATATGCATATGCAGCAGCAGGATGAACGGGTGGGTGAGCTGTTGAAATTCAAATGGAGAACCAGTAATGCATCCCGCCTGGGTCAGTTTTACAGCATGGATCCTGAATTTGCGGACATGGACCAGCAGTTCCGTTTCAATACCGGGACCGATCCTGTGCTCTATACGGTGGAGGGAGCCGATGCCCTGGAACCTGTGGACTCCACGGCCATTACCCTGATGAGATATTCGGAGAACAACATGAGTGCCGGAGTGGCCTTCAGGGGGGACTATGGAGTGGTTGCCCTGGGATTTCCCTTTGAGACGGTGGTGGACCAGGCCATGAGAGACTCAATTATGAAACAGACAATTAACTATCTATTGAATAAGAAAGATGATGAATAAGATCAATTGCTTTATTACGTATAATACCCCCGAATTGTGGGAAGAAACGCTGGCCGAATTATGCGCCAGCGACCTTGTTAACAGGGTGTATTTGCTGGGAAAGGAACAGACAGGAACAGTCCCGGAGGGCTGTGGATTTATTAAAACCGATGGCAGGTTCAGTACCGGTACCGTCAAAAAGATTGCAGATTATTCCAATGGAGCTGCCTATGCCCTGGTGATTACCCGGGAGGTGAAGATCCGTTTTGGAATGCTGGCCCTGGAGCGCTTCCTGGAGCTTGCCTCCGGAAGTGGATCCGCCATGTTATATTCCGACTTTTTTGACCGGATCGACGGGAAATTGTCAGCTCATCCCGTGATTGATTACCAGAGTGGAAGCCTGCGGGATGACTTTGAATTCGGACCGGTTCTTTTCTTTAATAGCCAGGTATTGATACAGGCTGCGGGTGCCATCAGTGAAGCACTTGCGTTTGCCGGACTGTACCAGTTGCGTCTCAAGGTGAGCCAGGCAGGAATGCCCCTCAGGATTCCGGAATACCTGTATGTGGTGGAGCCTTTGGATACAAGGATTTCGGGGAAGAAAATTTTCGATTATGTGGATCCGAAAAACAGGGAGGTGCAGCTGGAGATGGAAAAAGCGGCCACCGTGCATTTGAAGGAGATAGGCGGATACCTGGAACCTGAGTTTGAACCCATCAGCTTCGATGAAGATAAATATCCGGTGGAAGCCTCGGTTATTATTCCGGTGCTGAACCGGGAGAAGACCGTGGCCGATGCCATTGAATCGGTCATGCTTCAGGAAACAGATTTTGATTTTAACCTGATCCTGGTGGACAATCATTCCACCGACAGGACCACCTCCATCGTGAAGGAGCTGGCAAAGAAACACGATAGGCTGATACATGTGATCCCGGAACGATACGACCTGGGAATCGGGGGA
>JAYEOJ010000674.1:0-7127 GCA_034722835.1 Bacteroidota bacterium
CCCAACAATGTCTACACCGACAGGAACGGCAATGTCTACCGCAAGGATGGAAATAACTATAACCGGATGAACAATAGTCAGCAACCCAGTACCAGGGAAGCAAGGCCGTCCACCGGGCAGCAACCCTCCACAGGACGGACCAGGCCATCCACAGGTCAGCAACCCAGTACCAGGGAAGCAAGGCCATCAACCGGACAACAACCCAGTACCAGGGAAGCGAGGCCGTCCACGGGACAGCAGCCTTCCACCAGGCAGGGAACACCGAATACGAGTAATCTGAACAGGGATTATAACTCCAGGAGCCAGGGAGCTGCCAGAACGCAACAATACCAGCGGAGCAAGCCGCAGTACCAGCAGAGCAGGCCCTCCCAGCCATCCCGTTCGGCTTCACCATCCAGGTCGGCATCACCATCCCGATCAGGAGGAGCCAGAAGGAGATAATACTATATTGAAAGTCAATGAGAGCAATCTTCCTCTCACCACTTCTTTTCGTACTGGCCTTACCTGCTCAGGCCCAGGCAAAGGTTAAGTTCCAGCTGAACCTGGATCCGTTTGTGAAGGAACAGCTTTTCTCCCAGTATCATGGTTGGAACTGCCAGGGTGATGCGTTATACAGCAGCCGTCAGGGACATGGATCCCCTGCACGGGGTGCTTCCCGATTATCCCTGCAGGCCCTGTATCAGCTTTTTCAGTTCTGCAGCTTTTTGTTCGGTCTGCTGCATCTCCTCTCTGACCCCTACAATAAATTTATTTTCATCAAGGACTCCCCGGACCGCCTCAAAGTCCTGGTCACGGACTTCCTCATTGCCATCCACTCCAAATCCTATCTTACTGCTGTTGTCAAATTCTTTGCCTGCATCACTCAGGATCATCTTGTCCAGTTTGATGGTTTCGCTCTCCCACTTTTCCACCAGCTCAAGGAGTTGATCGGGGGTAATCTGATCCACGTCCACATCATAGCGATCAGCCAGAATCCGGGTGGTCCAGTTCCAGGCCTCTTGTTCATAGGAGCTGTGTACCTCCTCCAGTCCGGCCGTGATCTTGTCAAGGCTGTTGAGCTTGCCGGAAGTGATCCCCGCAAGCAATTGTCCGACAGCCTCCTCGGAAGCAATCATCCCTGACAGGTCCAGCCATTTTTCCGGGGTGAGTCCCTCACCGGGAGCCAGGGCCTTTTTAATGGATCCCAGGGTAGTGGCTCCATCAATCAGAGCCAGTCGCTTGATCACCTGCTCTCCCAGGAAGATATTCACAGCCATATTGTAGAATTTCCGGGTCGATTTCAACATCAGCCGTTTGATACGAATGCCCTTATAAAATACGGACTCCTGTTTCTTGGCCGCTTTCTCATACAGCTCGGCAAGCACGTCCAGGCTGACAAAAACCTTTTGTATGATATAAGGACTCAGAAATTCGAAATTTATCAGATCGTACTTCACCGGGTCTTTCCGCTTGTCCCTCTTGGGCCATTTCTCTGTATCCCGCTTGGTCCCCACTGTAAACAGATTCATACCCGGTGTGAGCATGCTCTTCTCATTATCCACATTGATATAGGAGAAGGGAAAATCACTGGTATCGAAACTGGCCAGGTTCTTTCCCATGACTACCGAATATGCTCCTATCCGACATGGCCACAGGAGGTAGGCAAAGGACCCGGTTTTGGATCCCCGCTCCAGGATTCCCTGGTGGACCGGACCAAGCTTGTACATGTGGTTGCTCTGGTTGGTACCGCTTCCTGCATTGTAGAAAGAGTACATCCCGGCAATCAGCAGGGAGGATTTGTGATGACTTACCGTATAGGGTCCGCCGAATACACTGACAGCCTCTCCGTGAAATGCCTCAGAATTAGCGAAAAACAGGGAGTTTTCAGCTGAGAACTGTTTGCCAATCTCCACACCCTGGCCCACAAAACTCTTGTCCACCAGTGCACCACCATCTACTTTCGACCCTGATAACATAATGAAGTTCTTGGCGATCACGTTCTCACCGACATAAACAGGGGCCTCTTTGTTGGATGCAATGGTGCCATTCTTCAACAGGGACACACCACAAACGGATGCGTATTCTCCTATGTTCACTTCGCTGATGGTTCCGGTATTCAAGATTTCCGTACCGGTCCCAACAACTCCTGTAGCTGAACTGTTTTCTTCAGCGTAGGCATCAATCATCTTGTTGATGGAGTCAATGAGACCGGGATCGTGGCGGTAGCTCACCAGTATATAAGCCAGCTGGGCTGAAAGCTTGTCGAAGATCTTAAGCTCCCTGCCCCCGCCTTCATTGAGCACTTCTATCTCAAATCCATTCCCGAAGGATGAGGATGTATTTACCGCGATGGAATGAACCTGTTCCATGATCACGGAGTCCATAATCCTGTAGTTCTTCACCAGTTGAACGTTGTCCAGAAGGACATCGTTCCCAATCTCACAATTGTCGATTTTGCAATTGTAGAGCCCCGATGTTTTATCTTCTCCCTTACCGGTCTTTATGGTTCCGCCAAGTCTCCCCAGTTTTACTGCTCCTTCAAACCGGACCTGGTATATGGAGTCGGTAGAGAAAGCGTCTGTGACCTGGATTTTAGACCAGTCGGAAGAAAAACAGCCCTGGTTCTTAAGGGCTGTTATTTCGGAATTATCTATTGGACGGTAGCTCATTCCTCGTTACGATTAGGAATTTTATCACCGGCAATCTCTTCAATATCCTTGAAGTACTTTACGGACTCGACCTGCAGCTCCATGGTGGCTGGCTCGTCCAGGGTAATCACAGCATATTCGTGCAGCTGAAGCATGGAAACGGTCCACATATGGCTCACCCCTCCTTCGATCACTTCCCTTACAGCACGTGCCTTATTGAAGCCGGTAATGATAATGACCACCTCCCTGGCATCCATTACCGTACCCACGCCCACAGTCAACGCCTGGGTGGGGACCTTGGACATATCGTCGTCAAAGACTCTGGAATTGGCCAGGATGGTATCATAGCTCAGGGTTTTGACCCTGGTGCGGCTTACCAGTGAGGATCCGGGCTCATTGAAGGCGATATGGCCATCCGGACCAATCCCACCCAGAAAGAGCTCAATTCCTCCATAAGAAAGAATTTTTTCTTCATAGTCCCTGCAAACCTTCGGCAGATCCGCGGCATTCCCATCCAGAATATTAATGTTCTCTTTGGGGATATCAATGTGATTGAACAGGTTATCATACATGAATGCATGGTAGCTTTCGGGGTGATCCTCCGGGATATTCACATACTCGTCCATGTTAAATGTGACCACATTTTTAAAGGAAATCTCACCTGCTTTATACCTTCTTACCCACTCCTTGTAAATAGGCAGTGGGGAAGAACCGGTGGGCAGACCCATCACAAAAGGCTTATCAGCCGTCGGGCCAAAGGTCTCTATCTTATTCCAGATATAATCGGCTGTCCATTTTCCGGTCTTTTTCTTGGTGTCTTTGATTACAATTCTCATCGTGTTAGTTTTAGTTGTGTAATTGTTGTTATTCAGTTGTAGTTAATATCATTCTTGCATCGCCCAATACGCAACCCATGCCCTTATCAAATACGAATAGTGGATTGATATCCAGCTCTTCGATTTCAGGAAAATCCACTGCCAGCTGACCCATCCTGAGCAGGGCATCGACAATGGAGTCCATATCCCTGGGATTCCTGCCTCTGGCTCCTTTCAGGATCTTATAGGCTTTGGTTTGCTCGAGCATATGCATGGCCTCATTCCGGCTAAGTGGAGCAACACCAAAACTCACATCCTTGAATACTTCAACGAAGATGCCACCCAGGCCAAACAGTAAGACCGGTCCGAAGGATGGGTCCCTCTTAATTCCCAGGATAATTTCCTCGGCGCCTTTAAGCATTTTGATGACATAGAGGCCAGTAATGGATGCATCGGGCATGGCCGAAAGTGTATTGCTGTGAATCCTTTCCCAGGCATCTTTCACTTCATCGGCACTGCCAAGATTCAGTTCCACTCCTTTTACATCAGACTTATGGATAATGTCGTCGGAAACAACTTTCATAACCACCGGGTAGCCGATCTCCTCTGCAATCTGCACTGCTTCCTCCACAGTGGATGCCAGTTTTCCCTGAGGGACAGGCAGGCCGTAGGTTTGCAGGATTTCTATGGTTTCCACCTCGGGGATATAACTCCTGCCATTGGCATGAACCTTATCCATCAGCTTCCTGGCCAGCTCTCCCTGAATATTATCCAGGATTGGTAGCTGGTGTACTTTTAATTTTACATTGTTATTAAAGTGATAAACTGCCTGATAGGAGTCGCACATGGATTCGGGAAGAATGTAATGCGGTATATTATGTCTCTGAAGTATATCAATACCGGAGGCCACATCCTTTTCACCCATAAAGGAGGTATAAATGGGCTTGGTCTGTCCTTCTGCAATCCTTGCAACATCTGCAGCGATGGTATCAATATCGGTCATGGACTGTGGAGTCAGGATCACAAAAACCCCGGCCACATCCGGGTCATCGAAGGCGGCCTGGATGGCTGCCAGGTAACGATCCGAGCGTGCATCCCCGATCACATCCACCGGGTTATTGATGTTTGCGGTGGCCGGAAGAGCTTTCTTAAGAACGGCGGTGGTCTCGTCCGAAAATTTCGCCAGTTTCAGTCCTGTTGAGATCGCAGCATCGGTGGTCAGTACTCCTGGTCCTCCGGCATTGGTAATAATGGCCACTTTCTCTGATTTGGGCGGGGGTTGATATGCAAAGGCCCGGGCCCGGTTAAACATCTCTTCAATGTTATAGCAGCGAATAATCCCTGCCTGCTCAAAGCCTGCATCACAAATCTCATCCTTTCCGGTGAGGGATCCGGTATGAGAGGCTGCGGCTGATGCTCCTTCATCTGTCCGTCCCGATTTAAGAATCAGTATGGGCTTCCCGCTTTTTTCGATTACTTCACGCGCAGCCTCCATGAGGGCTTTCCCGTCGCTAACCTCTTCCAGGTACATCAGAATCACTTTCGTCTCCTCATCATTCATCAGATAGAACAGGAGGTCGATTTCACTGATATCTGCTTTGTTCCCAAAGCTGATAAACTTGGAGAACCCGATGTGTTTGGCACTGGCATAGTCCAGTACGGCGGTGCAAAGGGCCCCGCTCTGGGAGAGGAACCCGATATTTCCCTCTTCAGGCATTTCCCTGGCGAAGGAGGCATTCAGGTTTGTTTCCGGAGCTGTGTTGATCACTCCGAGACAGTTGGGACCGATAAGAGACATATCATATTTCCGTGCGATCTCCACCAGTTGCTGTTCCCTTTTTAGTCCCGCCTCACCAACTTCTTTGTATCCTGCAGAAATAATGATTACCGATTTAATGCCCTTCTGTCCGCACTGCTCCAGGGCCATGTGGCAGACAGAACTCGGAAATACAAGGATGGCCAGATCAACATCGTCAGGTATATCAACTACATATTTATAGGCTTTGATCCCCTTGATACTTTTTTCTCTGGGGCTAACAGGGTAGACAATTCCATTGAAATCGGTTTTTAGGATATTGTCAAGGATGTCGTGCGGAACCGTTCCTTTAACATTGTTGGTTCCAACTATTGCTACAGATTTTGGATTAAAAATCGTTTCCAGGTTTTCCTGGCGGAGTTGTCTTAGTTCTTTCATAAGGCTTGAGCTGGGATCAGGATCTGTATGACTATAAATATTCGGCTATGAAATTTGCTGCATCGTCAATGGTTTGTATCTCCAATGCTTTGTCCTGGTCCATTTCGATATCAAATTCCTCTTCAAAACCTGCAACCAGCTCCACGCTTTGCATGGAGTCGGCCCCCAGATCGAAAATAAAGTTTGAATCATCACTAATTTCACCAGGATCAGTTTTAAGCACATTGCTTACCACATCCTTGACCCGCGTCAGGATCTCATTTTTTTCCATTTCGAGAAGATTTTAGTAAGCCGAAAAGATAGGAAAACTTTTATTCCTTACCAATAGACAAATCAAGCAATTCCACTTTTCTGAAGTCAAATGGGTGACTTTCGGCCTGCAGGGCGAAATATCCCGACGGAATATTGGTGCCCGCCGGATAGGGATAGCCTTCCGGAATAGAGCCTCCGCCCACCTGGGGTTTTTCATAGCTCAGAATAGTATCGCCGTTGACCAGATGGTGGATAATGCTGTCGCCATATACCACCAGTTCGAAGAGAACCCATTCTTCTCCATCGTAGGTTTCAGAGCTGGAGTTGATGCAGTGTTGGGTGATCAGTTTACCATCCATGACCACATTGGTTCCGGGTGTACAGAGGTTCCCCGTGGGCCGTGGCCCGTCACCAAATCCCCCGAGAAACTGTGCCTCGATGCTTACCGGGAACTCCTGATCCAGGAGCATGGTTTCGGGAGCCTGGGCATGAAACATCACACCGCTGTTCTTTATTGCCCATCCGGCTCCTCCGGGTACCTGTTCACCTACAATACGGTACTCCACCCGCAATTTGTAGTGGGAGTAAGGATTTTTATAAAAAATATGTCCGTATTCCCCGTCAAAGCTTTCATACTGGTCGTAGCGTGTGACCATCAACCCGTTCTCCACCCGGAAGGTGTTGTTGAAGTTTTCGCCCAGCGGATGTTTGCACATCTTAATGGTCCACCCCTCCAGATCCTTGCCATTAAATAACTGGATCCATTCCTGGGTTTTCTTTCCGGAATTCTGGCTGCATGAGCAAACAAGGAACAGGAGGATGGGAAGTAAATAACGTGTTTTCATTTTGCGGCTTGTTTTAGGTAATGATTCCATGCAATATACAAAATGGGACCAGAATATTATTGGACCTACGCCGAGATTTCTCTTAGTTGATCCTGCAAGGCAGGCATGCCCCATGTTTGAGGTTTTTCCGATCTGAAAGTTCAGAAGAATGACGATACTTTTTTTGTTTTGTGGGGCCTTCTTCCCCACGTCACTCCTGAGAGCCGGTATTAGCACCTGTTCTACTTTCAGCCAGAGATTGTACCAATGGAATGGATTCCTTATGTCCGAGTGATATAATATATCAGTTTTTGGGTTTACTAGAAATTTGGGATAAGTCTGAATACTGCGGTTGATTTGCCAGTTTCATTTGCCTATCTTTAAAGAGAAACAAGACCATATGCCATGAAGCGCT
>JAYEOJ010000675.1:0-1624 GCA_034722835.1 Bacteroidota bacterium
ATATACGTATTCTGTGGTATAGGCAGCATATGGATCATATGGATCAAAGCCGGGGGGTAAAGGCTGAGCTGAACCCTGGGGTGCTTTAGGAAGCCCTGAACTGTGGGTGGCCAGGTGCTCTATATTGATTTTTATTTCATTCCAGTTTGGTACCGAAACTTCCTCTGAGGGGAGCAAAGATTCTAGCTCATCTGCCAGATCAATCTTTCCATCCAGGATCATCTGTGCAAGGAGTGTGGCAGTCAGGGTTTTGGTAATGGATCCTAATTCAAAAATGGAATGACTATCAGGGGGGCTGGCATCGTCATTTGATATGGAGCCAAAGTAATACTCTTGAAGGTTTTGCTGCTGGTCAATAATTCCGACCGAAGCCCCCATTTTGACATACTCCTCCACCAGGTATTCCAATTCCTCCTCAAAACTGTTGAAATGAGGTTCTGGAGAAGGCTCTTTCTTGCATCCTGAAACAAGCAGAAAGCACAGAAACAGAATCAGATTCAATCGAATAACGGATATCATGATATTTTAAAGCGATCCATTCTGTGTATAAAGATAGAGACTCTCCTGACAGGGATCAAGCTTGGAGGTAGTCCGAAAAATCTATTAACTTACACCAGCTAATAGTAGTCTTCAAGTAAAAAAAACTAGCACCATGAAAGGCGTCTTAACATTTACGGGAATTATCATTCTGGGAGTATTTTTGTCATGTTCAGGCAATCAATCTGAATGGATCTCATTGTTTGATGGAGAGACACTCTCTGGCTGGAAGCGCTATAATGCGGACGAGATCGGCCCCTTATGGTTCGTTGAAGATGGTGCTATTAAGTGTGACGGAAAAGGGCATGGAGAAGGAAGCCCTGAATTCGGAGGCTCCCTGATCACCCTTGAAACATTCGGGAATTTTGAACTTGAGCTGGAGTGGAGGATCTCCGAAGGGGGAAACAGCGGCATCATGTACCATGTAGTTGAGAAACCGGAATACAGTCATGCCTATGTCACGGGACCTGAATTCCAGGTAAGAGATGATGGCGAGAAAGACGGCACCCCGTCGAACGAAAATAATCTGGCCGGTTCAAGTTATGATATGTATGCAGCTCCCCCTACCAAGAAACTCAATCCTGTTATGGAATGGAATACAGCTAAAATCGTATACAACGATGGAAAGGTCGAACACTGGTTGAACGGGGGGAAGGTCGTGGAATTTGATGAAAGCAGTGAAGATTTTAAACTCAGGTTCGATCAAAGCAAATGGTCTTCAGGGGAGTATCCATACTGGAATACCTATAAGGAAGGTTCCATTGCACTGCAGGATCACGGTGCGGCAGTATGGTACCGGAATATCAGGATAAAGAGGCTGTAGATCTCTTTGGTTTTGCCTCTTTGAACATCGAAGAGATCCATGATTACTGCCTGGCCAATGACGGGACAGGGCTGTATTTAGCTGTTTTTGGCAGCTTACCACAGATTGTGATAAGTTCAACTATTCCTCCATTTATTCGGAGGTATTTGGTGAAATAAGGTTCAGATTAGGATAATATGTCTTGAATTTTGAAATATCACCTTTGAAATAGTAATACAAATATAGTATTACTACGCGGAATGTACAAAATTGAAATGTGATCCC
>JAYEOJ010000676.1:0-1623 GCA_034722835.1 Bacteroidota bacterium
ATTGAATGGTCCATGGAAGTTTCACTACTCTGACAATCCGGCAGCCAGGCCGCTCGATTTTTTTAAAACCACAATCAACGATTCTGACTGGGATCAGATAGAGGTTCCCTCCAACTGGGAGCTGGAAGGTTACGGAATTCCTATCTACTCAAATACTCCCTACGAATGGACTCGCCAACCCAATCCGCCGGAGATTCCTACTGAGCACAATCCTGTGGGTTCTTACAGAAGAAGCTTTAATCTGCCAGCCGAATGGAGCGGCAAACAGGTCTATCTTCATTTTGGCGCAGTTAAGTCTGCTTTTTACCTGTGGGTGAATGGAAAGAAAGTAGGATATAGCCAGGGAAGCAAAACACCGGCTGAATTTAATGTGACCTCCTATCTGACTGAGGGCGAAAACCAGGTGGCAGTTGAGGTATATCGCTGGTCGGACGGCTCCTGGCTGGAGTGCCAGGATTTCTGGAGGATCAGCGGAATTGAACGCGAAGTCTACCTGGAAGCAAGGCCCGGAATTCATATTCATGATTATTTCTGCAAGGCCGGGCTTACCGGTGATTACAAGACCGGGATACTAGGTCTTGACGTGGAAGTTCGGGCTGTTGAGGGCAGGGCAAAAGGATCCTTTGTAATTGAGGCAAGCCTGATTCCCGGTGCCGGGGAAAAGATCTGGACCAGGAAGTTGTCACTGGAAGAGGCTGAAAAAGGTGTTTTGAAGGTTTCCTACAAGGACCTGGTAGGAGACGTAAAATCCTGGTCTGCAGAAACTCCCGAGCTCTACACCCTGGTGCTTACACTGAAAGATGGGGATGGGAACAGCCTGGAACACCTCTCTTCAAGAGTGGGATTCAGGACCTCCGAGATCAAGTACGGCAAGCTGCTGGTGAATGGGAAAGCGGTCACCCTGAAAGGGGTGAACCGGCATGAGCATGACGAATACAAGGGGCATGTGGTCACAGAGGAAATGATGGTTAAGGATATTGAGTTAATGAAACTCTTCAATGTAAATGCAGTCCGAACCAGCCATTATCCCAACGATCCCCGCTGGTACGAATTATGCGATCAGTACGGGCTTTATGTTGTTGACGAGGCCAACATTGAATCACATGGAATGGGATACAGGCCAAACCGGACCCTGGGGAACAATCCGATTTTCATAAAGTCACATCTCGATCGTACCATTCGCATGGTGGAACGGGATAAGAACCATCCTTCGGTGATTATCTGGTCGCTGGGTAATGAGGCGGGCGATGGAGTTTGTTTCGATGCCACTTACGACTGGATCAAGAAGCGTGACCTGAGCCGGCCGGTACAGTATGAAAGGTCCTCCAGTGGAAGGAATACAGATATTTTCTGTCCCATGTACATGCGTATCCACGATATGGTGAAGTACGTGGAGAAACATCCGGACAAACCCCTGATCCAGTGTGAATATGTACATGCCATGGGCAACAGCAACGGGAACATCATGGACTACTGGGAGGTGATTGATAAATATGAACAACTCCAGGGCGGATTTATCTGGGACTGGGTGGACCAGGGGATTGCCCAGACTTCCGAAGATGGCACAAAATACTGGGCCTACGGAGGAGATTTTGAACCAGAGGGTGTACATCATGACGGATC
>JAYEOJ010000677.1:0-1618 GCA_034722835.1 Bacteroidota bacterium
TAGGAAGATGTGTAAACAGATTGTTCCAGTACCCAACAATCATTCCGGTCCTGCCAGTCATCCCCGCGTGAACAGCATTATGCCCCATCAGTAAACAGAATGCAGAATCATGCGGATTGGCGGGTTGACTCCTGATGCTGTAACTAGGGTCTATGTACTTTAGATTGACTTCCATCCCGATGCTTTTAAAATGCTCTTTGATGGCATCACGCAGATAAATCCCAATATCGACGTACTTCACATTGCCCGAGGCATCACGTTTACCGGTGGATGTGAATAGATCCTGGCCGGCACCCTCTGCGACAACGATCACAGCATGACTCCTCTTCTCAAGTCTCTTTTTTAGGGCAGCAAGGAAAGCATCCATTGAGAAGGGCACCTCGGGAACCAGGCAGAAGTTAACCTGATTGTCTACCAGCACCGAATAAGCAGCTATAAAACCAGAGTCGCGGCCCATCAGCTTCACCAGCCCCACACCATTGGGAGCGCCAACGGCCTCAACATGTGCAGCATATGTGGCACGTTTTGCCTCTGAAACCGCGGTCTCAAAGCCAAAGGTCTTCTGAACAAAAGAGACATCGTTGTCGATGGTTTTTGGAATACCAATTACGCTGATCCGCAATCCCCTTCTGGCCACTTCCTTACTTATTGCAAGGGCACCGCGCTGAGTTCCGTCACCTCCGATACAAAACAGAATGCCAATTTTCATCTGTTCAAGTGTATCCACCATGACCGAAACATCCTGGTTGCCGCGGGATGAAGACAGAATGGTACCTCCCATTTCATTGATCTGAGTAACGTCCCCGGGAGTAAGGCGAAGCGGTTCATGTCCGTATTCAGGCACCAGTCCCTGGTAACCATAGCGAAAACCAAAGATATTTTTTACCCCGTAGTGGTGGTGCAGGCTCATCACAATGGCCCTGATAACATCGTTTATACCCGGGCAAAGACCTCCACAGGTAACAATTCCACAGGATAGATCTGCGGGTTCAAAAAAGATCTTCTCTCTTGGACCGGCTGCTTCAAAGTTTAAAGGCTCATCGCCTTTGTCCAGGTAAGCCTTAAGAGGTTCAAGTTCACGATGATAAAGAATATGCTCCTGGTCTTCGGTAAAGTTAATCCCTTTTATGGGCGACTGAACAGTACATTCTCCAAGTCGCTGTACCTTAAAATCCTTTTGAGTCATAATAATGTATTAGACAAAGCTATCAGTCCTGCTGATCTTTGCTTTGCTCAAGCGCCTCATTTTCAGTAGGCCAGCCACCCCCCAGTGACTTGTAGAGATAGAGATAGGATGAAAGCAGGGCTCCCTTGGCGGCTGAAGATCCCAGTTCCGCATTAAACATGGAACGTTCGGTATCAAGGACCTCCAGGTAGGCGGTTTGTCCCCCGTCGTAACGGGCCCTGGATAGCTCAGCAGCATTGATGGAGGCCTGTTTCTGCCGCTCCCTGGATTGTACTTCCCTTCCATAGGTATTTACATCAATCAGGGCATCATCCACCTCTCTGAAGGCATTCAGGACTGATTGTTCGTATCTTAACAGGGCCTGACTGGCAATTTCCTTCTGGATTTCAACCCTGCGTTTATTTTTCCCCCAGGTAAATATGGGCCCAAGGA
>JAYEOJ010000678.1:0-1615 GCA_034722835.1 Bacteroidota bacterium
AATCAAATTATGCGGTTACCGGATTATATTTCTACGGAAATGATGTGGTCGGAAAAGCAAAAACCCTGAAACCATCCAAACGGGGTGAACTGGAGATCACCGACCTGAACAGGCTTTACCTGGAGGAACAGCGCTTGAAGGTACGGATCATGGGCAGGGGCATGGCATGGCTGGACACCGGGACACAGGAAAGTCTGCTGCAGGCTGCCAATTACATGCATACCATTGAACAGCGACAGGGATTAAAAATCTCCTGCATCGAGGAGATCGCATACCTGATGAAATATATTGATCAAGACCAATTACTGGCACTTGCCGGGCAAATGCACAACAGCTCCTATGGTCAATACTTGTTCAATATCGCAAATGAAAGAATGCTGGATTCAGATACTTAGAGAAAATGATCGTAAAAGAGACAGATATTGAAGGGCTCCTGATTCTGGAGCCAAAGGTATTTAAAGATCCCAGGGGGTATTTTTATGAGAGTTATCACAGCGAAAGACTATCCCATAATGGAATTGAATATACTTTTATCCAGGACAACCAGAGTCATTCCAGCCAGGGAGTGATTCGGGGACTGCACTATCAAAAAGAACCCCATGCACAGGCAAAACTGGTTCGGGTAACTGAGGGTGCTGTTTTTGATGTGGCAGTGGACATACGGCCAGGTTCGCCCACCTACGGAAAATGGTTCGGTATAGAGCTCAGTGCGGAGAATTTTTTACAGTTAATAATCCCCGGAGGCTTTGCCCACGGACTGGCCGTTCTATCCGAGTATGCTACGGTACTTTACAAATGTGATCAGTACTATCATCCCGAATCTGAATCGGGGATCCGTTTCGATGATCCTGATCTTCAGATAGACTGGAGAATCGAGCCGGAGAAGGTGATTATTTCTGAGAAGGACAGGATACTGCCCAATTTTAAACAACTATAAACTTTAAAACATGAGTCATGTACTTGTAACAGGGGCGAATGGTCAGCTTGGAAGAGAGATAAAAAAAATGCGTAACAGGTTCAGGCAGATCTACACATTTACGGATGTGGATGAGTTGGATGCAACCGATCTGACAGCACTAAAATCTTACCTGGCATCAAATCCTGTGGATTTCATCATCAACTGTGCAGCTTATACAGATGTTGAGAACGCAGAAAAGGAGCCAGAAGAGGCGGCAAAACTGAACCGGGATATCCTGTTCAATTTCAAACATTGCCTGGAGGAGCACAGATCTGTACGTATTGTTCATTTCTCCACAGATTATGTTTACCGGGGTGAGCAGCCACGACCCATCAGGGAAGACGATCCTACCGCTCCCATGGGTGTATATGCCAGGACGAAACTCGAAGGAGAGAATGCACTGCGTGGACATCCCCGGGCCCTGATCATACGAACTTCGTGGCTTTATAGTGTATTTGGCAAGAATTTCGTAAAAAGCATGATCAATAAGATGGATCTTAAGAGCGATCTGAAAGTGGTCTATGACCAGGTGGGGACACCCACCTATGCCGAAGACCTGGCAAAAGCAATTATGCAGATCATTTCTGATGTGGACTCGGATATGCTACAGTTTGTACCGGGCGTTTTCAATTATTCCAACAGCGGAGTTTGCAGCTG
>JAYEOJ010000679.1:0-1615 GCA_034722835.1 Bacteroidota bacterium
ATAGACTTTACCTTCATAGTAAACAGCAGAGACCTGGCCCTGAGCGTTCTTCTTTTCGATCTCATTGCGGATACCGGCCGGCAGTTCAGTTTCGTCGGCGGCCACCACAACTTGCGGAGCGTTGGTGAGGTTGAGCGATTTAAGAACTTGTTTGGCTTTGCCGATCACCAGCGGGACGGAGAACTTGCCGGTGGAGGGTGTGTCGGTGCGCGTGAAGAGGGCGTTTTTAAACCCGGAGACTGCCCGCTGTCTATCCTTTGCGTCTCCCTTTTTATAGTAACGTATTTTTATCCCAGCTTTTTTCAGGATATCGATTACGTCTTTACTCGTTCCTCTCGGCACCGCAGCGCCACTAAATTCTGAAACTCCCATTTCTCTCTGAACTTTGGCTTCAAAATACTCAGTAGGCATATCACTTAGCATTGTTACGAGGTCATTGACTTTCTTCCATGCCTCGGCGTCCATGTCGAAAGTTTCATTCAAACCTCGACGCCCCCCAGCAATAGCCCACGCAGCGTCGTCGAAATAACCAAAGCCATCGCTATCGAATTTATAATAGGGCTTTAAGTCTTCAAGGATTTGCATAAACGCATCATTGGAGGCGTCCTTTAACTTCGAGAACTCCGCGCCCGGAATAATCTTATTTCTTTGTTTTTGAATAGATGAAACGCTCGGCAACTTATTTGCGTATTGAGCGCGAACAGAGCCAGCCCCATACATGAAGTCCTCGCCGCCTTGAAGTTTGCGCGTCATTTCTTTAACGATATTGGTGAGGTTGTATGGCACGTATTTACGGTTACCTGAAGGCGTAAATCCTTTGAATATCCGTTTGGAGGTCACAAGTTTTGACTCTAGCTCCCTAATGTACCGCTCGAACCCGGCCTCTATTTTTTTTGACTCAATTTTAACTCTAAGCTTCTTGGTAAGGTCGTAGTAATCCTTGTTATTTTTAGCTCCCCTGGGGAGGCTATCTATCGAATCGAGGTACAGATACCTAAGAGCGTCATTATCAGACAATCTTCGGTTAATGCTTGGAGCTTCTTCTATCCCCCCGAGAGTGTTGCCATACTTTGCCGTAAGGACATCGGGGGTGGTAAATATCAGGTCTTCAAGCTCTTTTACAACTTTCCGGTCAATAACGTTCTCGCCTTGAGGATGTCGTGGCGTGTAAATATCAGCATCGTAAGTCTTTGTCTTCCTTTCCCCCAATATATCCGGGTTAGAAATCAACGAAATCTCACCAAAAGAATCAAATTCACTTTTGTCTGTGCGCACGACCGCCAGCGATGGGGCTGCAAGACCTCCAAGCTCATTGACGTGCCGTAAGTTGTCGGCGCTTAAGTTGTGAACGGTAATCAGGTTGCGTTCCCCTTTGCCGGTGCGGGTAAAGAGTGGCGTCTCCCCCTTCTCAACCACCCCATCTTTTTTGACTTGCGGGGGTGCTTGTTTTTTGTCTTCTTTTAAATGGCCCCGGTTATATTGCGCTTCAACGTCTATCCTGTTCCATCTAGGGTCTTTGCTCCTGCTCGTAAGCTTTTTCCAGCCTTCGCCATCCCAAGCATACCACTTTTTATTTTCCCGTTTATACTGTGGGCTTGAAGGCATCCCAGTTGTA
>JAYEOJ010000680.1:0-7051 GCA_034722835.1 Bacteroidota bacterium
GGCTGTGACAGGTTAGCCATTCCATTCCCTCCTGTTCCCATATGAATACCCACCGGAATATTCAATTCCTCGGCCACGGCAAAATAAGGATCGAGGACCGGATCGCTGGGAGATAAACCCTGATATTGGGGAGCTACTTCAGCCATCACTTTGTAGAAACCATTGGTGAGGGAATCGCGAAATGCTTCAACTGTCATAGATGTTGCATCGCTGATTCCTATTCCAGGAATGATCCTTCCGGGAGGAGCTGCCTTGACCCAAGACCTCAACACCTCAGCATCGCCAAAGGCCACAATGGTCATATTGAAATCATTGATGCGCTTTATCACTTCTTCCTGCATTTCTTCGTCGCTGGTGGCAGGCATCAGCGGGTCAACACAATCCAAGTTCAGGAAGGACGGAGGGCCCTCAAGGGGATCTCCACCGGGCATGTTACTTAAAAACCATGGACACATGGGACTGGCCCATGCTGGATTGACCTTCATGGTATGAACATGGATATCAAAGATGGGAAGGTGGGTTACTTTTTCTTTATCCTGACCTATAACCTGACAGGCAAGGTCGGTAATTACGATTAATAAAAAGAGTGTTTTTTTCATTTATGTTGTATTTAGACATTTTGAAATCAGAACAACATGGGTGAAAACATGGATAAATAGATTCGCCAGTTCTTCCATGAATGTCCGCCTGTGTTTTCATAGTACTCGTACTCCATGCCACATTTATCAAGCGCCTCAAGAAGCTGTCTATTGTATTCCATTACAAAATCATCTTCTCCACAGGCCACCCAGTATTTTTTAACACCACTTTCTTTCAGAGCGAGCATCTTTCCATCTAAATCTTCATAGGCCTTGAAGATACCACTGCTAAACACCCCAATGTATCCAAATAAGTCAGGATAATTTATAGTAGCAGTAATGGTGTGTCCTCCACCCATGGATAATCCTGCAATGGCACGCATATCCTTACTGGCTTTGACCCTGTAGTTTTTCTCGATGAAAGGGATCACATCTTTAACCAGGCTTTCCTCAAATTTGCCCCAGTATTTTTCGTAAAGAGCGAGGCTTAATTCGGGTACATCCTCTGCTAGCGTTGCATCTCCCGGTCCGGCTGTCTGCCAGGCATTTCCATTAGTCATTACCACCAGCATGGGCCTGGCCTTACCGGCTGCGATCAGGTTATCCAGAATATAAGGGGCCCTGCCCAGTGTGGTCCAAGCATCCTCATCTCCTCCTCCGCCGTGTAAGAGATATAACACCGGGTATTCTTTGCTTCCATAGCTATAACCAGGAGGTGTATATACGTACATCCGACGGTCCTTTCCCAAGGAGGCTGAATGGTACCAGACCTTTGATAGCGTGCCGTGTGGTACTTCATGCACATCAAAGAGTTCTGACTCTTCTCCTGGCACAAGTATCAGGCTTGAATTCCGCTGGCCGTCTCTGAGTATCAGAGGATTGGAATGATCCAATACCCTGACTCCATCCACCTGGAAAGCATAACCATATACCTCGGGAACGAGGGGCCCTATTGTTATACTCCACAATCCGGTATCATTTTTTACTAGTGAAATGCGCTCTGTGTAAGTGGTCAGCCATTCACCATACATGGTCACCTCGCCGGCTTCAGGGGCATAAAGCCGGAAAGTAACTTCATTTCCGTCTGATAGTTCGGGAGAAACCACGGGATTACTCCCGAACTGGCCAGAGAGGTTTGTACTTGCACTAATAAAAAGTATGAGGAATACAATACTTTTTAAAGTTGTCTTGGAAGTTTTCATAATATGAGGATTATAGGGTTTGTTGCTTATGACTCTATCTGAACTAATTCCAAATTAATATCCTATTGTTACATTTTGAGACATTAATTATGACAAGTTATTATTATTTTTCTATTTTTCTGGAGAACAGGGAACTACTTGAGAATACACAGTTTCTATTAAGCTTATTTATAATGCCTTACATTTTATTTCAAGAGCAGAAAAACATCAGAGCAATCTTACTATACAATTTGGATTAAATTCAAATAAATGATTATTGTCATATTATAAGACAATAATCAATACTTGATATGTTCTTTTTTTGTACTTTTTTAAAAACTAAACCCTTGTTAACCTCTCTACTAGCTAATTCTCTAAAAATCCTGTTCCGAAAAGAACGATGTATACTATTAACCCTAAAAACTACTAAACTATGCGTGTATCTATGAAGTGGAAGGGCGGATTATTGTCGCTATTCCTCCTGATCTTTGCGTACGGTACAACTTACGCTCAGGAAAGAACAATAACAGGATCTGTAACCTCAGCGGATCAAGGACCACTTCCTGGGGTAAACATTGTGCTTCAAGGCACCGTGCATGGAGCCGTAACCGATGTTGACGGAAACTACAGTATTGTGGTTCCCGGACCGGATGCAGTCCTTGTATACTCCTACATTGGTTACACTACCATGGCACTCCCGGTTGGTAACCAGACAACTGTTAACGCCGTACTGGTTGCGGATGTAACTGCACTTGATGAAATTGTTGTAACAGGTTATACTTCGATGAGAAGGGGAGATATAACGGGAGCTGTGGCCATCGTGGACACGGAAGAAATGAACCAGATAACCTCTGCAAGTGTTCTGCAGAAACTGGAAGGACGCGCTTCAGGTGTACAAGTCAATGTAAACGGGCAGCCCGGTAGTCGGAATACGGTCCGTATCAGGGGGATCAGCTCCTTTAGCGACAACGATCCACTCTACATCCTGGACGGAATCCCAATTGAAACAGCACACCTTAACTATCTAAATCCTAATGATATAGAGTCGATGCAGGTATTAAAGGATCCATCCACTGCCTCGGTGTACGGTTCCCGTGCAAACAACGGTGTAATCATTATTACCACCAAGAAAGGTCAGAAAGGAAAAGCCAGGCTAAGTGTGGATGTGAATGTGGGCCTCCAGAATCCTGTAAATGGCCTGGACAACATTCTGATCCTGGATGCTTTGGATTATCACTCAATTGTGAAGCAGAGCCATGAGAATGCCGGATTGGCAGTACCCACGAACATTTACGGCGATCCCAATAACCCGACTATACCCAATTACATATGGCCCAATGACGGTACAAACCAGACCATGACAGTGGACGAGAGTCTATATTCCTGGCCGGACTATCTGATCATGCCGGCATCCACAGGCACCAACTGGTGGGATGAAGTGTTTGATCCATCGCTGGTGCAGGATTACAACATCGGGATGAGCGGAGGCGGAGACAATTCGGTCTACAATGTTTCCCTCCAGTATTACAACCAGGATGGTACCATGAAATATAACTGGCTGGACAGGATTTCCCTGAGGGCCAATACCGAGTTCAAATTCGGACGATTAAGCATCGGTGAGAATTTTGCCATCTCCCGGATTCAGAATACTGGTGGTCTTGGGTCCTATAGTACCACTAACCAGAACATGGGAGAAGGATCGATCGTAAATAATATCATTAAAGAGCAGCCGGTCGTTCCGGTGTATGACATCGACGGATATTTTGCAAGTTCAAAGGCCAACTCGCTGGGTAACGCTACCAATCCGGTCGCACAGGCTTACAATGCCAAGGACAACACGAGAATTACCAGCGTGCTGGTCGGTAATGTATATGCCACGTTCGATATCCTAGATGGATTGCAGTTTAAAAGTAGTTTTGGTGTGAATGCCCAGAATTCCAACTTCAAAGGATTCAATTATCCCACCCCTGAAAACTCTGAACCCACCATGGTCTGGAGCATGAATGAGGATTATTCAACACAATTAGAATGGACCTGGACCAATACACTGAACTATGTACAGACATTTGGCAACGATCACAATATCAACGCCTTGCTTGGGTATGAAGCCATCGATTATAAGAGAAACTCGATGAATGGTGGCATGGCCGGGTATGTTTCAACTGTTCCTTCCGCCTGGTATATCCAGGATGCACTGGGGGATCCCAGTACAAAAACCGTTTACAGTTACGGTTCCATCCATTCGCTTGTTTCCATGTTCGCAAAGGTGGATTACAACTTTGCAGGCAGGTATTACCTGAGTGGTACCATCAGGAGGGACGGTTCTTCGAAATTCGGAACTAACAATCGTTACGGAACTTTCCCTGCATTCAGTGCAGCATGGCGTATCTCTGAGGAATCTTTTTTGGGCAACCTGACCTGGTTGAACGACCTGAGGATCCGCGGGGGATGGGGTCTTACCGGAAACCAGAGTATCCCATCAGGAAGGACTTCAAACCAGTTCGGGGGAAGTACTAATAATACTTTCTACGATATCAATGGGACCAATTCCTCCCTTGTTACCGGGTACCGGATGACCTCATTGGGCAACGAGGATCTGAAATGGGAGGAAAATGAATCTGCCAATATCGGATTTGATTTTTCCATGCTTGATAGAAGGATCAATGTAGTATTTGACCTGTACAGGCGCACGGTGAATGACCTTCTATACGGAGCCCAAATTCCTGCCACTGCAGGACAGGCCGCCCCCCCAATCGTTAACATCGGTACCATGGAAAACAGTGGGATCGACTTCTCTATTGGTTATAGAAGCCAGCTTACCGGCAAATTCCAGTGGGAACTGGAATTGATTGGGGGCCACTATAAGAACGAGATCGTGAAGATCGACGGCGTACAGGACTTTTTCTACGGACCGGCAGATGGCCGAAAAGGTGTTATGACCATCAACGAGCTGGGTAATCCAATCGGTTCGTTCTACGGATATAAGCAGGATGGGATCTTCCAGAACCAGGGAGAAGTGGATGCGCATGCCACTCAGGATGGCAAGGCAGTGGGTCGTTTCCGTTTCGAGGATGTGACCGGAGACGGTGCGGTAACTGCCGACGACAAAACTATCATCGGTAGTCCGCATCCTGATTTTACGGGAGGTCTGAATTTCACCGCCTCCTGGGGGAACTTTGATATGAGTATGTTCTTTTTCGGATCATACGGAAACGATATCTTCAATATGAACAAGGAATTTACTGTATTTAGGCTTTTCAGCACCAATGTTAGGGAGGATCGTCTGACTGAATCCTGGAGACCCGATAATACCGATGGAATCTATCCTCTTCTGGATCAGAACGACCAGTTTAGCGACCAGTATAGTAGCTTTTATGTTGAGGACGGGTCCTACCTCAGGCTCAAGAATCTCCAGGTGGGCTATACCTTACCAAAGATGGCCTGGTTTCAAAATATCAGGGTTTATATCCAGGCTCAGAACCTGTTCACTATTACTGGATACAGCGGTATAGATCCGGCACTGCCTACCATCAGTGAGAACTTATCTTCCGGAAACGTGTCTGACATGTCGATGGGGATCGACTATGGACCCTATCCGAACAACAAGATCTTTACAATTGGAATTAATGCTAACTTTTAAATAACAGAGCGATGAAGAACATAATAAAAACATCGGGAATTATCGCGATTTTTCTCATTATGCTGTTTGGCTGCGGTGAAGATTTTCTTGACAGGCCGGCGCAGGGAAACCTGGATGCTACCACCCTGGCCAATCAGGCTGGAGTGGAAGGGAACTTAATAGCCGCCTATTCTTATCTGGATGGTCAAGCCTCATCAGGAGGGATCGTTTCAGCAACCAGTAACTGGGTCTTTGGCAGCGTGGCATCTGACGATGCCTATAAAGGATCAGAGCCAGGTGACAATCAGACTTCGACAGATATAGAAATGTATCAGTGGTCAGCCAGTAGTGCTGACGGTGGAATGAATGAAAAATGGTCAGGGCATTATGATGCCATTAGCAGGGTCAACGCCTGCCTCAACCTCCTGCTCACAGTAGAGGGGATTTCTCAAGATGACCAGGATCGGATAAAGGGTGAGGCTCTCTTCTTAAGGGCATTCTACCATTTCGAACTCTGGAAAACCTTTGTGAACATTCCTTACTATACCGAAACGGATGTAGATTTCAGGAAAACCAATGTAGGGGTAGATCCCGTACCCCTGATCCTTGCTGACATTAATGAGGCCATCAACCTGCTTCCTCTGACACAGAGTGCTGTCGGGAGGGTCAATCAGTGGACAGCCAAGGCCTTTAAAGGAAAAATCCAGGTTTTCGCTGAAGACTGGCCAGGAGCACTAAGCACTCTCAGTGAGGTGTTTGATGATGGTCCATATTCTCTGGAAGACAATTACCATTACGTCTTTGATGCCTTACGCAACAACGGTCCTGAAACCGTGCTTGCCTATCAGGCTTCAGTCAATGACGGATCTTCGGGTGGCCAGAACGGTAATCATCCCGACCGCTTGAATTTTCCACACGGCGGTAGCCCCTTTGGCTGCTGTGGCTTTCACCAGGCATCACAGAACCTGGTCAATGCCCATAAAGTGGACGCAAACGGGCTTCCCTTCCTGGATGATACCTGGAATGATGCCGATGTTACCCTGAGTGACGCGGTGGATCCGCGTCTCGACTGGACAGTAGGACGGGACGATGTTCCTTTCCTGGACTGGGGACTGCATGCGCCAGGATGGATCAGGGACAGGGCCTGGGCTGGACCATACAGCGTCAAGAAAACCGTATATGAGCAGGGTGCTGGTGTCGCAAGTGCCGTTGGCTGGGCCCCATACCAGATGCATTCAATGAACCGCCATCTGCTCCGCTTTGCCGATGTAATGTTACTCCTGGCCGAAGCTGAGATTCATGCCGGGTCCCTGGAGAATGCACGAACGCTGATCAACGTGATTAGGACCAGGGCAGCACAGGGGGCTCAAGGGCCAGATGGAGGTGCGATCGTAGTGCCCATCGATGATGCTTCGATCACCTGGGCCACCTATGACATTGGTACTTATCCTCCCGCTGGATGGGATGCAGACTATGCTATGAAGGCTCTTAAGATGGAGCGTCGGCTGGAACTCGGAATGGAAGGGCACCGCTTATTTGACCTGAAAAGATGGGGTGATGCCATTACAGTCCTGAACGATTACCTGGCTGTAGAATCGACCAAGAGAGCCTATCTTGGATCTGCATTCGAGTTTGAAGCAAGACATATGGCGTACCCGATTCCAACAATTCAG
>JAYEOJ010000681.1:0-1606 GCA_034722835.1 Bacteroidota bacterium
AGGAAGACCTCGCCACCTATCATTTTAATGACAAAGGCTGGGAGCAGGAAATCCAATATACCACTCACCCGCGGGTAATCATCGGAATGCGGGCATGCGATATTAATGCCCTGTTAAAACTTGACCAAGTGATGTTGAAAAGTGTCTATCCCAACCCGTATTATTTTGCGCGAAGGCGCAACACCATGATCATAGGGCTCGACCATGAACCCCTGGAAGATTGTTTCTGCCGGTCCATGAATACAGACACGGTCTTTCATGGTTTTGACCTCTTTCTGACCGATATTGGAGACAGATACTTTGTAGCCATTAATTCCGATACTGCTTACATCATCTTGAACAAATTCAATGCCAAAGAGGTCACAGAGGAAGACCAGGAGCGTTTCAAGACAGTAAAGAAGCAGATTGAATCAAAGTTCAAGACCCAGGTTGACATTACGATCCTGCCTGAATTAATGGACCTGGAGTTTGAGTCTGAAGTCTGGAAAAAGTGGGGGGATAAATGCCTGAGCTGTGGAAGCTGTGCCATGGTATGTCCAACCTGTTACTGCTATGGCATAGAAGAGGACACGGATCTGAGTTTTTCCAAAGCTACCAAGAGAAAATTTTTATACTCCTGTAATCTGCTTGATTTTGCCGCTGTGGCCGGGGGGCATAATTTCCGCCCGGATGCGCATATTCGATTGAAGTATCGATATTATCACCAGTTCAGGGGATTTGTGGAGGCCTTTAATCAATCACTATGTGTGGGATGCAACCGGTGCGGAAAGGCGTGCCTGGCAGGGATCAGCCCCAAGGCAGTGATTGATGATTTGATCAGGACTGAGAAAAATGAATATTAAGATCCCGCAATATGATATAAATCTGGAGCCTTTCATGGAAAGGCCTCCGGATTTTAACAACAAATCCGTCCTGATGCAGACAGAAAAGGGCTTTAAATCCGAGGTCATCAATATTGTCAAGTTAACAGCTCAGGAGAAGCTCTTTCAAATAAGGATATTAGACTTTTGCGAAAGAGAAAAGTTTACCTTTCTGCCTGGCCAGTTCGTGATGCTGGAGCTGCCGGGATGCGGAGAGGTTCCCATATCCATTTCAAGTTCCCCCTCCAACAGGGAGTTCATCGGACTCTGCATACGAAAGGCCGGCAAGGTCACGGGGATACTCGACCGTTTAGAGCCGGAGGCGATAGTCGGGATCAGGGGCCCCTTTGGCACACACTTCCCCATGCAAAAAATGAAAGGGTGCAACATCCTTTTGATAGCCGGAGGATTGGGTATTGCCCCGCTTCGTTCTCCCATTTACTGGGTAAACGAACACCGGTCCGAATACAAGGATATTACGATACTTTATGGTACCAGGGAGCCCGGGCAGATCCTGTTCGATTATCAGTTTGAGGAATGGCAAAAAATTTATAACCTGAAACTCCTTACAATAATCCAGGAACCCGATGAGCACTGGAAGGGGCGGGTCGGGCTGATTACTGATTTGTTCAAAGAGGTCCGGATTGATCCTGATAACACCTTTGCGATTGTATGCGGACCTCCTGTAATGTTTAAGTTCGTATGCGCATACCTCAGCGATATAGGTATTCCGCGACAGCGGATGT
>JAYEOJ010000682.1:0-5677 GCA_034722835.1 Bacteroidota bacterium
ATGATTTTGCTGATTCCCAAGTAGCTCTGTTTAGTTTTGGGGAACAGAAAGAAGGAGATGGTATTATTCTTCTGCTTGAGGAGATGAAAATACCCTGTAGTCCTCTGGAAAGTCTTAGTCAGAAGATTTTAGAAGAAGTTGATATCCTGATATTGCTTTGGACTCCAAAGCCGGAAGATGACCTTGCAACAGTCAGGAAGGTCGTTAGAAATTATGCAGAAAGAGGAGGAAGAGTTCTGCTCATATATCCCGGAGGTGATTTTGGAAGCGAAGCGGTCCTGTTTTCCGAGATAGTGGAAGGGTTCAAAACTACCGATGACTCTTTAATAAAACCTGTGCCCGGCTATTCTGTTACCCAGGGTATAGAACCTTTTGATGTAGGAGTTGGCGGACAAATAGAACTTCTCCGCTGTCCCGATGGAACACCTTCTTATGGAACAGTGGTATTACGGAATGGCAACCGGTTAAACTCAGCGATATTAAGCGATATAGATGCTGGAAAAGTATTGATTTTAGGTTTTTTACCTCCTGAGGCAGGGAAAAAGGTCCTTGAGAATGGTCTCTTATGGCTGGCCAGTGAAGAGACAATTGCTATGGAAATGTTTTATAAAGAGGCCCGGTCTTTACCTTCTCTTTCTCCTGTACCTTCCCGGATAACAGAGATGGAAAACCCGGAAGGAAAAGAACTTTTAGCTGGTGCAGCTAAGATAGATATAACACCTGAAGGAAGTGTGAACATATTTGGTTTCTCACCCAGAAACTCTACAGGTGTTCATGACCGTCAGTATGTAAGAGCCTTAGTCCTGGATAATGGTAAAGATAAACTAGCTATCATAAGCTGGGATATACTCCATTTTTCCGATTTCCCGGCAATAAAAGCAATAAGGGAAGAAATTTTCTCTAAAACAGGAATACCTGAAGAGAATATTCTGATAAACGCCACTCATACCCATTCTGCAATGGAGAGTGTATGGCATGATGAATCGGTGGATGCAGTTGTAGAAGCTATCAACAATATGCAAGCGGCACGCATTGGGGTTGGTTCAAAATTTATCTATGAAATTGGAGCAAACCGCAGATGGCCCGGTGGAAAATGGATTAACGGACCTCTGGATTATAATCCTGATGGGATCATGGATAACGAATGTGGAGTGATTCGGGTGGAAGATTATGATAGAAATATCATTGCTGTTGTAGTCAACTACTCCTCTCATCCTACTGTTTTAGGTGGCAGTAATACCCTTTTAAGCGGGGACTATGCTGGTATAGGAATGAATGAGTTGGAGAGGGATATTGGTGAAGGAGCAATTGCTCTGTTCTTGCAGGGATGTGCAGGAGATGCGGGCACACAAGGTTTCCGGACAGCAAGGAGTATTCCTGAGGCAGAAAGATTGGGTAGACTGCTGGCAGACGAAGTTTCAGGAATCATGGAATATACAGATGTTATACCCTGGGTTCCTCTAAAAGCGAAAAACAAGATGGTGGATTTACCTGCTAAAAGTGGAGACCCCATCACGAACGAGATGCAGGGTCTGGTCATCGGAGATAATATTATCGTTACTTTAGGTTCTATGGAACCCTACATAGAGTTAGGACTGGAAGTTAAAGAGAACTCTCCGTTCAGCCATACATTTGTATTGGGTTATTCCAACGGTCCCTGGCTGCACTACCTCCCTTCCAACCGGGCGTACGAGATAAACGACCCCGATGTTCAAACAACAGAGTATAATTTCGAAGCACCGGATGTTGCAGTAAATGAGGCACTCCAACTCATTCAGGAACTTGCACCTCCCAATTAATATCACTGATTCAAGCAGCTGAATGAGTTGTAGTATCTTTAATCTGATGTGTAAACATAAAATCATATTCTTCCTGCTCATATGTTTCAGTTATGGATTATTGAATTCTCAAGATGCAGCAAAGCCAAAAGTGCTGATTATCACTACCGGGGGGACCATAGCGAGCAGTCCCGGGGCACCTTTAATCGAGGGTTCTGAACTTGTTCATGCTCTTCCCCAGCTAACGCAATATGGAGATATTGAAGTGGAAGAATTTATCAGGATCGGATCCTCCAAGATGACTCCTGCGATTTGGCTCGACCTGTTGAAACGAATCGATGTTGTTTTAAACGAGCAACCTGACCTGGCATGTATAGTCATTACCCATGGTACCGATACTATGGAAGAGACGGCTTTCTTTCTTAATCTCACACACAGGAGAAAAACACCCATCATTCTGGTAGGCTCAATGAGGTCTTCCGGTGAGATCTCTGCCGATGGTCCGGCAAATCTGCTCAATGCTGTCCGGGTTGGGATTTCCAGGGAGGCTATAGGAAAAGGTGTTCTGGTGGTATTAAATGATAATATCAGTGCCGGAAGGGATCTGGTAAAAATGCATAACAGCAGGGTCGATGCCTTCCCCTCTACAGAACTTGGGTTTATTGGCTTTGCCGATCCGGATACTGTAATTTTTTATCGTTCCTCCATCAAAGCGCATACGATAGAGAGTGAATTCGACATTCTTGAATTAGATAGTCTGCCCAAAGTTGATATAGTGAAGGACTTTGCAGGATTTGACTCAGAGATTTTATCTTATTTTGTAAGCCGGCCAAATAATGGATTGGTAATCAGTTCCTTTGCGGGTGGTCGTCTCAGTAGTGATATGATAGAGGGGGTTACAACATTACCGGGAAATCATAAACCAATTGTAATATCTTCCGGCATCAGGGGTGGAAGGATCATGGGTTCAAATCAACCAGGCAGTCCAGTAATTATTGCCAGTGACCTGCCTCCCAATAAAGCCAGAATCTTGTTGATGCTGGCTTTGACCAATACCAGGGATATGAAGCAAATTCAGCACTACTTCGATAAGTATTGATCAGTTAATTAATCAAATGGATATAAGGTAGATATTGGACCGAATTTGTAGTCCAGTGCATTGAGCCGGGTGGTTCCAAACCATGGACCGGGGGCATCTACCACCAGAATTGTTTTAGCGTAACCGGTTTCATCGAACCCTCTTCGAAAATGGACACGTGATTTTACTACAAAAACCTGGTAATTATCTGGATCAACAGGGCCAAATCGCAGCCTTCCGGGTGTCATTATTTGTTCATATGCAGGTGTGATAATGAGCAAATTATTCCTTCCAAATTCAATGGCCGCAATATTTTCATAAGACCATTTCGGTCCGAAAAACACAAGCTTACCTTGTATCCGGACAGGAGTGCCAGCCTGGGCGCCTGTAAATCCGCCAACTTCCATATCAAAGGGATCATCAGGTTTAGCGTTTGCCTGTTTCAATTTTACGAGTACACTTTCATCCCTGAGTGTAGCATACAGAACACCTTCAATTTGTTCATCAATGAGTTGCTTCAGTATCCAGGTAGCATCTCCCGGGCGATCGGAGTAATCGGCCAAAACAACAGGAGTCCGGTCATTGCTGATGGCTTCTTTGGTTATCTTCACTGCTTCATCAGGCATGGGGAATGTGCCTCCGGCAAAATCTTCCCGAACATGCCATATGAAGTCAGCCATATCCCTGGCAATTGAATCAGCCAGATGTTGATCATTATTGGTGATAACCTGTACGGTTGTGCCTATATCAGGCACATCGGACCAGGGAAAACCATAAAAGACACTTACATAGGTATCTTTTTGACGTGCCTCCCATCTTCTAGCTCTTTCCATGATATTCATGGAAGGTGATTGGCCGGTCCACTGTACAACCGTAGCAGTAAGTACCGGGGGTTTCCTTGTTGCTGTTGTCGGGAGATAATCTCCTTTCATGGTTCGATAAAGAAAATTGGCAGATCTGCCACCCTGAAGGAAGGCATCGTAATGAGGATATCGCTTGGTTACAAAAGAACCATCTGCCCATTTTAGAAATTCTTCGTCTTCATTGCCATGTAAATCGAATGAGGCCACAATAGGAACCTGATCACCAACAACTTTTCTTATTCTTTTTGCAATTTCGGCTTCGGGCCTTGGAACCTCTCTTACAGCCAGGGCGCCATGCAGGGCTAAATATACCCCCTGTACAGGCATCTTTGCTTCAAGGTCATCAATGATTATTTTCATAAAATGGTCGAAACTCTCTTTGCTGTTCCAGCTACGCGAAGATCCTCCAAAAACCTTATCCGGAGAGTTGATACCAACCAATTCTATCTCTTTAAACTGTCTGGCTGAATGAACAAAACCTTTGATATAGTCACCCGCTTCCAGAACCTCCTCACCGTTCAGATAGGGTCTGTTTTTCGTCCAATCACCGATTTCGGTATCACCGCCAGGACAAAATGTGCATGTCTCGTGCTGATAGTGAATTACAGCAACGCGAAGATTTGCTGACAGAGACCCGGGATTGGTCGTACAGCTTTGTATGAAAAATGAGAATAGGATAGCCAAAGAACATAGCGTATATTTCTTCTTCATTTGTCCGGTTTTTAAAATTGTCATTGTTTTACTAAAGGTATCAATTTGCAGATAGATATTAACTTATAGACTTATAAAAAATGAACTTATTGATGGATAAATTGAAACCTTCAAAACTTAAGATCAGTGTGTTGCCATTGCTTGCAGCTTTTATGCTAAGTAGTGCTTCAGGCCCGGGTCCTCGTGGCCCTGTGGGGCCTGATGTGACTCTCTCCGCTAACGAGAAGGCTTACTTCAGTGAGCGGGTTATTGCAGAGGGTTTCACAGCTACAGCCGTACAGGACGCCTGCAACCGTGCCAGAAGCGAAGGGATTCCCGTTGTATATCTGCCTTCCGGTGAATACATATTCGACAAAACGGTTGATGTGCCTGAAGGAGTGACACTTCTGGGCAGTGGAGCTAAATCCCATATACGCTCGATGACTATGAACACGAAGCTCTTTGCGGTAGCAGGAGATGACGTGCGTTTTACCCGTTTGAAACTCCAGGGAGCCGACACCACTCAGAATGCTGACAACAACACCTATGGAATATCAGTGGCCGGCAGAAAAAACATAAGGATAGACCATTGCGAAATACTGGGATTCCGTGCTGCGACCTCGTTTACGGAACAAGCCACCGCACTTGTGGATCATTGCTTTATACACCATAATCCCCGCAAAGGACAAGGTTACGGTGTGATCATTATGTCCGGAGCCAAGGTGATGGTGTCTGACAATGAATTCAGCCAATGCCGCCATTCCCTGGCTTCCAATGGAAATCTGGACTGGACCAGTGCCAGGCGTGTTGGTAAGTACCTCCGTATCCCTGAGCCGTTCACAGCCAGGACCCACTGGGAGTTCGTTCACAATTACGATCATGACGATGATAAAACAGAATACCGAATTAGCCGCGTAGATGCGCATCCCGGAATGGACGGGACATTTGTGGTGGAAGGGAACCTCTTCAAGAATGTACGGAACGCGGTAGAGATCAGGGACGGGGCCGGTATCATACGTGGGAATCTATTCCAGGAAATGTGCAGCGATTCGACTGCGGTAATGGGTGTTTGGATTCGATACGGCACACACAACGATTTTGTAGTGGAAAACTCTATGCCACACGACATTGAGCTGACCCGGAATACTTTTATACCAGAAGATGTGATTGATGAGAAATACCGTATTGAAACGGCGGTGAACATCACCATTGATCATGAAATGGTTATGGAGACAGCTGTCACCACTGAATTTGAACTTAAACCCTCC
>JAYEOJ010000682.1:5687-7024 GCA_034722835.1 Bacteroidota bacterium
CTTGTGGTGTATACACGCGGCCGTACTGTAAAGATTCAGGTACATCATAACCGGGACAGAAGAATTAAGGGCACCTATAAATAGGCTCACAGAGGTTTCAGTTTTCCGGGATTGGTTCTGGAAATCAATGCCCGGGCAAGGACTAAAGTCGGATCAATGGTTACCATATCCTCCACTTCCCGCTCAGGGATCGCAATTGGGATTTCGGTGCAACCAAGAATCACTGCCTGGGCTCCCTGTTTTTTTAAATATGAGAATCCACTGAGGAGGTTCTCCCGGGCCCGGGGATGAACCGGATTGGCAACAGCCTTGATTCCATACACCGTATCGTACATCGCAGGATGAATGATTGTTTCCTGCATTTCCATGGTGGGTAACAGCACTTCATAATCTTTTAATATCAGGACTTTGTTATACACACCACTTTCATATGTTCCTGTAGTCGACAGAACACCAACCCTGGTTATATCAGGGAAAGTGGAAGCAATAAACTCAACTGTTTCGTTTATCATATGCAGCACCTTAATACTGCTCCCGGCTCTGTGTAATTGATCCTGTATGATACCAAAAATCCCTTCAGCATGTGCTGTGTTGCAAGGGATTCCCGCAACCTTTGCGCCTGTCTTTTCCAGTTTCAGAAGCACCTCTGCAATGGCAAAAGCCGGATTTTCCTTTACGCTCCCCAGCAGATACTCAGTACGATCCATAATGCCCGAAGGCAGAGATAATAGCGCTGTATCAAGATGTTCCTGGTCGCTGTTTGCCAGGGTGTTGTCAAGTATTTTACGAAACAGATCCAGTCCTGCATAGGGTCCCGCACCACCCACAATGCCAATCATAAGCTGTTTGTTTACAAATTATTACGGTTTTCCCATACCTTTTCGAAGGCCGTAATATATTGTTCGGTAAGTTCAGGCATCTCTTTGGTGAAAATATCAAGTGCAATTCCTCTTTTATCGACCTCTGTGACTCCGGGAAATTTATCAGCAATTACAGGCAGGTGGTGCCACCATTTAGCCTCATGAAATAAGGGGTCGTTGCAAACGAACTGGGCCTTTCCGGCACTAACCAGGGAAACACCTTCAGCCTTTAAAGCTTTAACACAAGCATCCCGTGACATACCGGCTTCAGTTTCATTCAGGAATAACTGGTTGCGGTAATAGTACACGCGATCAACATCCTGACGGTTCTGCTGTTCGTAAAGACCGGGTAACTTGGTAAGACGGTCGTTAAGCTGGCGTACCTGAGCTTTTATCATCGCATTTCGGTTGTCCAGTGTCTCCAGCTGACATTTGGCCAGTGCAGCAGCCATCGGGTGCATACGCAGCTTCATTCCA
>JAYEOJ010000683.1:0-6970 GCA_034722835.1 Bacteroidota bacterium
TGAGAATTACCAGCAGAACCTTGACAGCTATTCTCAGTTGATAAGGCAAACTAAGGAATCTGAGTTGTTGGAAATGCAGAATAAGATACAAGCTTTCCAGCAGACTGCCTCACAGCAATTACAACAACTCAACAATGAGCTAATGCAGCCTATATATTTAAGTGTTCAAGAAGCTATCAACAAGATCGCAACTCAAGAAGGATTTACATATATCTTAGACACCAGCAGAGGTTCTGTTGCGTTTTCAGGACGTAATAGTCATAATATCAATTCGTTAGTTCTTAATGAATTAGGAGTTATCCAATAACGAATTATTACAATGTGCAGTCCGGTGATTTAGGTTCGAGAGAATAATGGTAAGTATTGATTATCCATTCTAATGATAGATATTTGTTATTATTCGTAAATTTGGTTCTAATGCCGTGCTTTTAAGAGACTTTAAAACAGAATCATTATGATGATGAAGATTTATGGAATGGCGATGAAATGGAATTTATTCCTGTTGCTCCCTCTAGTTTTTGTATCCTTTTGCCTTTTTTCATGTGCTGTGAGTAGCGTCCCGGAACTGACTCACAATGAAATCGATGAAAAATCAGGACCAAGTAATGTTAAAGGTGATGCTAAAGTTGAAGAGATGCCAACTTCCCAAGGAAAAACTACTGTTATTGGCTACCCATGGAAGCCACAAGGCTTATCTGTGGGCGGGTATGCTCTTGGTGAAGAATATGTACTTGGCTACCCCATGAAATCACAAAATCTATTTGTGGGAGGAAATGAACAGGAAATAAATTCTATGATTGGCTACCCAACGAAACCAAAAAACTTACTTGCTCCCACAGCCGATGAATTTATGTTGCTAATAAACAGATAGTTTATATCTGTATGGATTTACTTGAATTTTGGGGTAAGTCCAACTTTAAGATAGGAGTTTTCCCTCCCAATGGTGATCGTCCAGAACATTATCACGGTATAGCTTTTCAGCTGCCCCCTCCAGGAGATTCCCGTTCTCTTTTATTAGCTCATGGGTGTCAAACCATATGTAAATATTTATCAACAAAAGATTGCATAGATCTTAGAATACAGTGTATAATCATTCATGTCAAATTGGAAATAAATATCCGAGTCAGGTTTGCTCTGATAGTTACAGATTGGCGTGGGGAAAAATTATTTAACTTTGGATCGAGAAAAAGTTAATATTCAACTTAAGAGATACTATTTATGAAAAAGCTACTGGCATTATCATTGATCCTGTTTTTAGTTGCAGGAGTATTAGCTCAGGATGTGCAGGAGCAAGAGCAAGAGCAAGAGCAAAAACAAGAAAACGAGAATAACAACAAGAAAGAAATGCCGGCCATGTGGCTGGGTGGTGAGGTAACTTTTGGCTCCATGTCGGATCTGGATTTTACTTTTGGTCCCAGTTTTGGCCTGATGTTCACTGAAAAAATGGGCGCAGGAGTCGCCTTGCTTTTCTCAAGTGGAAACGATGCATATGAATGGGGTCTGGAGCCCTACTTCAGGTACTACCTCCCGGTAACTGATCAATTCTCTTTCTATGGTGATGCTTTTATTGGTTTTGGCGGAGGTGATAATGCCACGGACATGGATGGAGGCGATTACAATTATTTCGATTTCGGAGTCAGAGCTGGTTTGCAGTACTGGTTTGTTCCCAGTTGGTCAATCGCCGCATCGACCAATATCCTGGAATATACGTCTACCAATAATGATGGGGAATTCGGAGCGGGAGTAAGCTTTAATTCGGTACAGTTTTCACTCTTTTTCCACTTCTGATCTATTTGATCAGGCCCAATTTTTTAGCCCGGGCCTCCCAGGTTTTCCTGGCCAGGACCTGCATGTCCTCCACATCGTCCATCTCATCCACGATCTCCAGTCCGATGAGGGTCTCAAAGAGGTCCTCCATGGTAACCAGACCGCTTACCATCCCGTATTCATCCACCACAATGGCAATATGGGCTTTTCGTTCTATCAGCCTGGAAAACAGGCGGATAATGGGTGTATCTTCGTTTACCGCAGTGATGGGCCGGGCGATGCTTTTCAGCGGCTTCTTCCCTTTTTTCTCAATAATCATCTCCATCACTTCATCTTTCAGCACGAAACCCGAAAACTGGTTAAGCTCCTGCTGGTATAATGGGATCCTGGAGAAAGGAAGATCCTGGTTTTCCTCATAGAACACATCGATAGAAGTCTCTTCTTCAGCTGCCTGAATAACAATCTGAGGGGTCATTATGCTCTTGACCATGATATGCTTGAATTTCATCAGGTTCTGCAGGATCCTCGATTCTTCATCATCCATCACCCCATCTTCAATAACCGAATCGGTAATAGCCCAGAATTCAGGTTCGCTGATGCCTGACTTGCCACTCCTCCCCTTTCTCAGTCGCCGGGTAACAAAATTGGTCAAAATGATAAAGGGATAGAGCGGGGAATAGATCATAACGCGCAGGGATACTACGGTAAAGCGGCTCAATTCTTTCCAGTAAATTGCTCCCAGGGTTTTGGGAATGATCTCCGAACCGATCAGGATAATAATGGTCAGGATGACGGATGCAAGGGAAATATATTTAATTCCCCAGAGTTCCTGAACCTGGGAACCAACTCCTGCCGCCCCAAAGGTGTGGGCAAAGGTATTCAGTGTAAGGATGGCCGACAGGGGAAGGTCGATATTCTTCTTGTAATGATCAAGCCTTCTGGCATACTTTCGCCCTTCCTTCAACTTCATATTTATGAAAACACTTGAGGTGCTTAATAGTGTAGCTTCCAGAATGGAACAGAGAAAAGAGAACAATAGGGCAATGCCGAGGTATATTAAAAGTAAAGCCATATTATACAAATATAGTTTTCCTTGGGAAATTTTTGCTTGTATTTTTTAGTTTTACAGCTATCTATTGATCCGGATCTCCCGTCATGGGCACAAACCTGACAGGATAGTGCCTCTTCTGTGAGATGCGTCCTTTCTTGTCTTTGCTTACCTCCACCATGTACTGGGTCTCGAACTGCCCTCCTACCGGAATCACCATGCGTCCGTCAAGTGCCAGCTGGTCCAGTAAAGCTTCAGGGATATCATCCGGGGCACAGGTCACAATGATCCGGTCGAAGGGAGCAGCCTCGGGCCATCCCTTATACCCATTCCCGATCCTGACCTGGACCTGCTGATAGCCAAGCTCTTTCAATAATTTTTCGGTCTTTCGCCCAAGGGGAGCAACAATTTCAATGGTATAGACATGATTGCATAATTCACCCAGTACTGCTGCCTGGTAGCCGGAACCGGTTCCAATCTCAAGCACCCGGTGCCCGGGCTTCAGCTCCAGCAATTCCGACATATGGGCAACAATGAAAGGTTGTGAAATGGTCTGATTATATCCAATAGGTAGAGGATTGTTCCTGTAGGCCAGATCCTGATATTCTTGCGGAACGAACATATGCCTGGGAACCCGTCGCATGGCCTTAAGGACACGGGGATCCTTCACGGGCTGATAGGGATAGTTCTCTATGCCGTCCTTCACCAGTTGTTCACGCTCCTGCACCCGTTCTGAAAACCCGGGGTGGTCCTGCGAGAGAAGCGAAAACCAGGTGAGAAGGATAAGCGAAAGTGATAGCAGGGTGCGCATTGTCAGTCTTATTGAGGTTGATTTTTTAATCGCTGTATGGAGGTGGTAATCAGGGAATCCAGCACATCCATATCAATGTCCTCCAGTTTTTTGATATAGAGACAACCCTTTCCATGCTTAAAATTGCCAAGGCCTTCCAAAAGTTCAGAATAGAATTCCAGGTAGCCCATGATATAAATGGTCAGATTCTGTTTCCGGGGGGAGAAACCGGCCAGGAACCAGTCCCCTTCCCTGCCACTGGCATATTTGTAGCGATAATCGCCAAAACCCACGATGGAGTCACCCCACATCTTTGGCTCTGAGCCTGTTAGTTTTTTCATCAAAGCAGCAATGGTGATACAGTCAGACCTTCTTTTGGGATCTTCAATTCGTTCCAGAAATTGCGGAACGCTTTTTGTGGTAGCTTTTGTCTTGTTTTCTGCCATCTTGTATAAAGCTCCTTTAATTAAAAACGGAAGGGAACTCAGATTGTTCAGTAGGCGATATGGCAGAGCCGCAGGATTATATTAATTTTGTACAAAATCTAAGAAGAATGAAAGGTGAGATGAAGAAGCTGGGAATTTTAATGTTAGTTGTGATAGGGCTTATCCTACTACAAGCTTGCGAAAAAGATAACAATAACGGAAGCGACCTGCCCGAAGAAATCCTGCTTCTGAATAACTGGATCTGGGAAGGAATGAATGAGGTCTACCTCTGGGAAACCTATATTCCGAATCTCGATCCCGATGTGGAACCCGATCCGGAAGCCTTCTTTTACAAGCTGCTTTACGAGGAGGATCACAATTCCTGGATCGTTGATGACTATGAAGAACTTGTTGCCATGTTTGATGGGGTGGAATTGTCCACCGGTATGTCTGTTGATCCGCAAAAGTATACAGAAACTCAGGTAGTTTATTTTGTAGAGTTTGTTTCGGAGAATTCTCCTGCTGCAGATTCGGGAATCACGCGAGGTGATATCATCTATACCATCGATGGAAACCTGATAACTACCAGCAACTATCGTGAACTCTATTACCAGACCACTGCCACCTTTGGCTTTGCCGACTGGAATGGAGATAGGTTGATTCCCAATGACAGGTCCATTACCCTGGAAGCCATCGTATTAAATCAGAACCCTGTGAATTATGATGAAGTGATTGATTACCAGGGACAAAAAATCGGCTACTTTGTCTATACACAGTTTACTACAGGACAGAGTGGTGAATGGCTGGATGAACTGAACAGGGTATTTGGTGATTTTAAATCGGAAGGTGTAAGCGATGTGGTGGTTGATCTTCGCTATAACCCGGGCGGCAGCCTGGATCTCTCTGCCTACATGGCTTCCACACTGGGCCCGGAGGCTGTTATGCAGGAGAACGAAGTGTTTGTAAACCTGGTCTGGAACAACCTGTACAACAATTACTGGGCCGGGGCTGACCTGGACCAGGACGGGCAGCCCGATGGCGAGGATTCGGAACAGCTTCGTATTTTCATGCCGGACAGTGACCTGAACCTGGATCTGTCAACGGTCTATTTCCTTACCACGGGTGGTACAGCATCGGCATGTGAATCCCTGATGACCGGGCTGTATCCCTATATGAATGTGGTACAGATTGGAGAAACCACCTATGGAAAATGCTATGCTTCCATCACTGTGGATGACTGGGAGGAACCCAAGCGACACAACTGGGCCATGCAGCCCATTGTGATTAAATATTCTAATGCAGAAGGATTTACAGATTTCGTGAATGGAATTACTCCGGATTACGATGTTGATGATAACCTGCTCTATGCCTTGCCATTTGGAAGTCTGGAGGATCCCTTGCTGGCCAAGGCTCTTGAATTAATAACGGGTGTTTCTCCCCTGGTGAAGAAGTCTGTAGGACCTGAAAGCCACTTCCCTTCACTTCCGCTGCCCAGGAAACCCGTGGAGGAGTGGCGTGTTGAGTTACCTGAAAGACATTAGGATTGCGTAGCGGCTCTTCTTTTTAATATAGCCCGGTTGATTTTCTTTGCCAGGCCGGGACCTTCGTATATAAAACCCGTGTAGATCTGGATCAGGGTGGCCCCTGCATCCAGCATATTCAGAGCATCCTCTACACTCATAATGCCACCTACGGCTATGATGGGAAGATTTCCATCACTTTTCTGATGGATGTACCTGACCACTTCCAGGCTCCTTGCAGTAATGGGTGCCCCGCTCATCCCTCCGTTGCCGATGGCCCCGATCTCTTCCTCTGTACTGAGAAGGCCTTCCCTGCTCACCGTGGTGTTCGTAGCTACAATCCCGTCCAGTTTCAGCCGCTCCACGATTTCCAGGGTTTCATCCAATTGCTGTTCGTTCAGGTCGGGTGAGATTTTCAGCAATACAGGCTTCTTTATCTCTCTGGTTTCACGTAACTCCATGATTCGCCCCAGGATCTGTTCCAGGGAATCCTGATCCTGCAATTTCCGCAGGTCTGAGATATTCGGGCAGCTGACATTGACCACAAAATAGTCCACTCCATCGTAAATGGCAGTGAAAACAGCCTCATAATCGTCCACGGCCAGCTCGTTGGGGGTCAGGGTGTTCTTGCCTATGTTACCGCCTAAAACAAGCCCTTTGGGCCTTTTACGGGCCAATTTGGCTGCCGCTGCCTCCGCTCCATGGTTGTTAAATCCCATCCGGTTGATCAGTCCCCGGTCCTTTTTGATACGAAAACTCCTTGGTTTTTCATTTCCAGGCTGTCCCAGCGGTGTAACCGTACCCACTTCAATAAATGAAAACCCAAAGGCATAAAACTCCCGGTACACACTGGCATTCTTATCAAAGCCGGCAGCCAGGCCCACCGGATTGCTAAAGCGCAATCCCAGAAACTCTGTTTCCAGAGACTTATGTTTAATGTGGTAACAGCTCTTTACCAGAGAAAGAACTCCCGGAATTTTAAAGGCAATGCGAAGAAAGGTAATCAGCAGATGGTGAATGGTCTCGGGGGAAAGAAGGAAAAGTAGGGGTCTGATCAGGTACCTGTACATTCTATTTTTGCCTGCAAATATACACAGATTTCTATTTTGCAGGCGTAAAAGCCCTGAAGGTATCATCCTCGTAGATGACCATCACCTGTACGATCCGCTTCTTAGCACCGGCAGTAACGACCTTCTGTATTGTCTCTTCCGGTATGGATTGTTCGGATTCTGCAGCAGGCGCAGCATTTTCAGCTTTACGAACCTCTTCAGTTTCCCCTGAAAAGCCTGTCTCAGGTTCCTCTGTATCCGTATGCTGTACTTCCTCCTCAGAAATATTCTCTTCAGCTGGCTCCTGGGACGTAGTCTGGGAGTCAAACAGGTTGCCGGAGACGTTCCTGCCCATCTGTTCATACATGGTG
>JAYEOJ010000684.1:0-6969 GCA_034722835.1 Bacteroidota bacterium
GTGGATCTTCTATACCTATGAGGGTTTTGTCAGGGAAGTGGTGATTTATGAAAATGGCAGTTACGTGGATAAAATCTACTGCGATTACGAGAATCCTGCCAAACAGATCTCCAAGTATTACCTGCTCTTTGGTCTCGGGAATTCAGTGAAGAAACTATACGATAAAAATATCAGTGAGCTTTACTTTAACAGTCCCATAGAAAAGTACACAGGCGTTGATAAAACCAAGCTCTTTTACCACACAGAGCGCTTCTTAAAGAAACGTTCCATCTTTGACCAGCCTGACACCTTCCAGGAGATGGTCGACCAGGTGTATGCCGCCCTCTACGAATAGCCTCTATCTCCCTCTTTTTTCACCCTCTTCGCATGTGCTGGTTTTCCCAACAGGCTTCCTCTATTTCCTTCACCCATACGGGTTTACCCTGTATTTTATTTCAGTGAGCCCTGTGTGCTCGAGCATGCCTATAATCAGCTACGCTGATTTAAGCTGCGAGAGTATATAGGGCTCATACAAAGAGAAAAAAAGAGGGCAACCCGTATGGGCGCCCTCTGTATGTTTGGATTATTTCCTGTTACCTCTGTCTTCCTTGATCCCGGTACTCCTTACGGGCCGAGTAGTTGATGATAAGCGCTTTAGCACGCCTGAGTGCCTGCTTTACGTCATCTACCTTACCCATGGAGATATCCGAGTCAATACGCAGGGACATAACCATTTTGTTCTTGTCTGCTTCAGGAAGCTTTTCCCGCTCAAACAATACAAAATCCTGGAGTGACTCATAGGGGATCCCCTCTTCACTAACCAGCTTGTCGTTAAGCTGAATCAGGGGTTCGGTTCCATACATTCTGGCCACGTGTGCAACGGGACGTCCAATGTAGATGTAACTAACCAGGGACTTCTTCTCCAGCTTCTTCACCTCTGTGGCTTCAGGTACTTTAACCTGTACCTGCACCTCAGTTTCCCTCATTGTTGTCGCCACCATGAAAAAGAACAAAAGCATGAAAACAATGTCAGGAAGGGATGAAGTGTTGATCGCCTGAAGACCTTTCCCACTTTTTTTTCTGAATTTAGACATCAGTTACGCCCTCCTATGTTTTTAGGTTCCGACTCAGAAATATTCATCTTATACCTCTTCCGGATTCCTGCCTGTATCTCCTCTTCAATTGGATTCGCTGTATTCAACTCATCATATTCCTTATCGAAATAGAGCTTGCAGAAATCGTTTCTCAAGGTGTTCACAGCTGCCACCAATTCGTTCTGCACCTGAAGGTATTTCCCGTAAGTGGTAGAACGGTCGTTCTGAAGCGAAATTACTCCTTTGGAGACCTCGCCCCTCCACATTCCATCAGGAGGAAGCAGCGATGAACTACCCGGAGGGAACTGTATTTCAGTCTCTTCCATCACAGGTAGATCCTCACTGTACATTGGATTGGTAAAGAACTCAATAGTCTTTTCTTTTAAATCAAGTCTATCCATTACTTCACCACCCACCATCAGCAGGTCGCTACGGTTGAGAAGTACCACCAGTACATTCCGTTTGTTCACCTGCACCTGCGTTTCCTGCTGCTCTTCGGGCTCAGGAGGCAACAACCTGGTGATACCGGTATCAATGTCCATGGTGGTGGTAACCAGGAAGAATATTAACAAGAGAAAGGCGATATCCGCCAGTGATCCTCCATTTACTTCCGGTGTTGATCTTGCCATCGGTTTGTGTTTTTCTATTAATTCTTATTTGAATGCCCTTGAAATAATGGCATAGAGAATTGACCCGAGAGCCATTCCAAAAAGTATATATGTTACAAAAAGGACTGTATCGATCATCTTCAGCGTTTCTGGATCACTGTTACTTGTCTTAGTGTAACCAATGATATCGATGGGAGTATCTTTCGATAATACGTATGAAATCACCACCAGCACTGCAGCTCCAGCAAGGACCATTAGTAACCTTATCAGGGCTTTGGGATGGGAAATTACAGCGATAAGCGGGAACACAATAGAAGCTATCAGCGTGATGAGTACAAGCATATAGGCCCAGATGAGCGCAATGTCGGTACGGAACCAGACCAGGTATTCCCAGCCATTTGTTACTTCTTTGACACTGGGTACCGGCTGATCAGCCATTGCTGCAGCAGCTGCAGCTGCCTCCTCTTCTGCCTCCTGAACGGCCGCCAAATTTTCTGCAATAGCTACAGAGTCCGTAAGGCTTGTATCTATTTCAGGTATTTGGGCCATAGGAGTCAGATCCATCGGGGTCATGGCTTCTTCCACTTTCAGCTCAAGCGCATCGTAATCGAGCGTCTTGGGACTGATGTAGAAGAACAACATCACCAGCAAGGAGATTCCAGCAACCACCCACAGTATGATTCTTGTTAATTTTGAAAAAGCCATAGCTTCTTATTTTTTAAGATTATGTTTTACCAGCATGTCTATAAGTGAGATAGAAGCATCTTCCATCTTATTGACAATACCGTCAATCTGTGACACCAGGTAATTGTAGAAAATCTGGAGAATAATGGCCACCATCAGACCGGTTACAGTTGTAATAAGGGCGATCTTAATACCACCGGCAACAACTGTTGGAGAAATATCTCCCTGCTCCTGAATTTTATCAAATGCATCGATCATACCAATTACAGTTCCCATGAAACCAAGCATAGGAGCGATGGCGATAAACAGTGAGATCCAGCTCAGGTTCTTCTCCATGAGCCCCATCTGAACACTACCATAGGAAACAACAGATTTTTCTACTACATCAATACCTTCGTCCACACGGTCAAGACCCTGATAGAAAATACTGGCTACTGGTCCGCGGGTTTCGCGACACACATCTTTGGCAGCTTCAATTCCGCCACTACCCAGCGCATCTTCGACAGCGCCAAGAAGCTTGTCAGTATTGGTGGAAGCCAGGTTAAGGTAAATAACCCTTTCAAAAGAGAGGGCCAGACCAAAGATCAATGTCAGAAGTACAGCGCCCATAAAGCCGGCACCACCTTCAATGAATTTGGTTTTCAGGGTGGTGTGCAATACAGCAATTCCCCCTCCTTCTTCGGTAGCTTCTGCAGCTACTGGCTCAGTTACAACCTCTTCAGCAACCTGTGTGGTCTCTTCAGCATCAGGAGTATCCGTTGTTTCATCCTGTGCAAAGATCGATGCTCCCATAAAAAGCATCCCGAATACGGCTATCAATGCAAATAATTTTTTCATGGTGTTGTTTGTTTGTTTTACTTTATTATTTAACGTAAATATTTCCTTATAATAGGTCAATGATTTATACAATTTAGCGTAAATATACGACTTGTAAAAGAATTTTGCGGAGAGAGAGGGATTCGAACCCTCGGTACCCTTTAGGGGTACACACGCTTTCCAGGCGTGCCAGTTCAACCACTCCTGCACCTCTCCGTAATACCTGTAAAGACTAACTGGGCCACTCAAACCCGCTTATCTTCAGAATTTTGTAAGAACTACTCCCGTATTGTATTGCATCCTTTCATTGGGGAGAAATTTGCGGCGAAAAATACAAAAAAATATTAAAACTAACACTCAAGGTAGAGTGATTTCTCCTTTGATCGATTTATTTAAAAGCATTTTAACCTTCTCATCCTTCAGATTCTGCGCCAGCAGAATCATCATTTTGGTGGTGGCTGCCTCTGTTGTGATATCATAACCACTTATGACCCCGGCATTTAAAAGGTGCCTGCTGGTTTCATACCTACCCATCTCCACACTTCCCCGGCTGCACTGGGTCACATCTAAAATGATCACACCTTTTTCAACTGCCTTCTCAATTCTCTCCAGGAACCAGGATTCTGTTGGTGCGTTTCCGGCACCATATGTCTCCAGGATCAATCCTTTCAATTCCTTGTATTCCAATACCGCATCCATATACTCCGGTGTAATACCCGGGAATAGTTTCAGGATGGCAATATGATTGTTGAATTTTTTATGAACTACCAGCTCCCTGAATTTGCCCGGATATCTGATAGCTTCTCTATTATATATAATATGTACCCCCGCATTTGCAAGGTAAGGATAGTTCGCCGACTGAAAGGCATTAAACTGCTCCGCGCTGACTTTGGTGGTTCTGTTTCCACGCGATAGTTTACTCTCAAAATAGGCACAGACTTCAGGAACCACCGGTTTGCCATACTCTTTTGCTGCTGCTATCACGATTGAGGTGATCAGGTTCTCTTTTCCATCCGTTCTTAAGGCCCCAATAGGAAGCTGGGAGCCTGTAAAGATTACCGGTTTGGCCAGGTCCTCCAACATGAAACTGAGCGCGGAAGCAGAGTAGGCCATTGTATCGGTACCATGCAATATCACAAAGCCATCAAATTTCTGATAATTCTCTTCGATGATTTCGGCGATTCGTGACCAGATTTCCGGATTTATTTCGGAGGAATCTATGGGTGGTTCAAAGTTGTAGGAATCGATGTGGTAGCCCAGAGTTTTGATTTCAGGGATCTGCTCCATGATCTTATTAAAATCAAAGGGCTTTAATGTTCCATTGGCAGGATCATTGATCATGCCGATGGTACCACCGGTATATATAATTAATATAGCGGGTTTATCAGTTTTCATTTTAGGGTTTTAAACGAAACAATTGCTCCGCATTCGAAGAGGTGATCCTGGCGACCTCTTCAAGGGTCAAGTTATAAATTTCTGCTGCTTTTTTTGCAGTTTCAATAAGGTAACTGCTCTCATTTCTTCTTCCCCTGTAAGGAACAGGTGCCAGGAAAGGGGAGTCGGTCTCAAGCAAAAGTCTGTTTGTTGGGATGGATCGGACCACCTCACCCAGGTTAGAGTTTTTAAAGGTGACAATGCCATTGATCCCTATCATAAAATTGTAGGAAAGTGCTTGCTCCAGTTCCCTGAATCCCCCGGTAAAACTATGGAAGACTCCTCTCAGCCCGGGACCCCCTTCCTTGTCAAGGACCCTGAAAATTTCCTGGAATGAATCTCTTGCATGGATAACCAGTGGTAGGTCAAGCTCCATGGCCCACCTGATCTGGGTGGCAAAAACCTTCTCCTGTTCCTTCTGAAAAGTCTTATCCCAGTACAGGTCCATGCCCGTTTCACCAATGGCGATAATATCTTTGCCTTCCATGGCTGCCTCAATAAGCCTGAGTTCTTCCAGGTAGTTCTCTTTAACCGAAGTGGGGTGCAAACCCATCATGGGAAAACAATGGTTCGGGAAGTGTTCTGTCAGGGAGAACAGGGAGTCAATTGAAGAGCTGTCGATATTGGGCAGCAACATACGGCTTACTCCTGAATCGAGGGCCCTCTGGATCATCTGATCACGATCCTTATCAAAGGCAAAGTGGTAGAGGTGTGTATGAGAGTCGGTAAGCATTTTTTTTGCGGTTACAAACATACAATATTGACAGCAATACGCAACAAAAAATCCAGGGTGCCTATAACCGCAGTTTATAAAGCACCCTGGATCAAACTACTCCTTATGTTGTTCGCCCCCGGGGGCAGTCTTTAAACAACACCCTGTGCCAGCATGGCATCTGCTACCTTCACAAAGCCACCAATGTTGGCCCCGTTCACATAGTTAATATAACCATCCGATTCCGTACCGAAATCCACACAGGTCTGATGGATATTCTTCATGATGGTCTGCAGTCGGCTGTCCACCTCTTCCCTGGACCATGGAAGCCTCATGCTGTTCTGGGTCATTTCGAGTCCGGATACTGCAACTCCACCGGCATTGGCTGCTTTCCCGGGTCCGTAAAGGATTTTCTTGTCCAGGTAAACTTCAATGGCCTCGGGAGTGGAGGGCATATTGGCTCCTTCACTTATGACTGTGCAACCGTTTTTAACCAGGGTTTCAGCATCATTCTTATCGACCTCATTTTCTGTTGCCGACGGGAATGCCACATCACACTTCACATGCCATGGGCGCTTTCCTTCAAAGTATTCACATCCGAAATGCTCAGCATACTCTTTAATCCGGCCTCTGCGGATGTTCTTCAAATCCATGACCCAGGCCAGTTTCTCAGCATCAATGCCATCAGGATCGTATATGGATCCAACTGAATCAGAAAGCGTCACGGCCTTCCCGCCAAGTTCTGTAAGTTTTTGAACTGTGAACTGGGCTACATTTCCAGATCCGGAAACAGTAGCAATCTTTCCTTTCAGTGAATCGCCTTTGGTTCCCAGCATCGCCTGCGCAAAATAAACTGCTCCGTAACCGGTGGCCTCGGGCCTGATCAGACTACCACCCCATTGAAGGCCTTTTCCGGTCAGCACTCCTGTAAATTCATTCTTGATACGCTTGTACTGTCCAAACAGGAATCCGATTTCGCGACCACCAACACCAATGTCACCTGCCGGCACATCTGTGTTGGGCCCGATATGCCTGTTAAGTTCTGTCATAAAACTCTGGCAGAAGCGCATAACTTCGTTATCTGATTTTCCTTTGGGATCAAAGTCAGAACCACCTTTACCTCCACCCATGGGCAGGGTGGTAAGGCTGTTCTTCAAGACCTGTTCAAAAGCAAGAAATTTCAGAATGCCAAGGTTCACTGTGGGGTGAAACCGAAGTCCTCCCTTGTAGGGTCCAATGGCAGAGTTCATCTCTATTCTGAAGCCCCGGTTTATTTCCACATCTCCCTTATCATTGATCCAGGGAACCCTGAACATGATTACCCTCTCGGGTTCAGCAATTCTTTCAAGAATTTTAGCATGCTTATATCTTGGATTCTCCTCAATGAAGGGGATCAGTGACTCAGCTACTTCCTGGACTGCCTGGTGAAATTCAGGTTCTGCATTGTTTTTGGCCTTGATTTTGGCCATGAATTGTTCAACTTTTGGATCCATCTCGGTTTGTTATAGGTTCAACGAGGAGTAAATCTAAAATTATTTAGCACAGTTGAGTATGCCCTTTATCATGTCGTTTATATGTCATTAAACATTGTCAGAAAAATAGAATCAGCACATAGCTTGTTCAGGAGAGTTGGAGCATGCTT
>JAYEOJ010000685.1:0-1584 GCA_034722835.1 Bacteroidota bacterium
CCTGCAAAGGGATAATCCATGAGTAACCTGGAGAAGAGGGTAATCATAGATCCGGTTTCATCAATCTGATCCTTCCAGTCGCTCATCACATCATCTGTATCATAGAGATAGTTCTGTACCAGTACCGAATCGCCTTCATCAGAGAGGGGTGCGTAGAAGGAGTAGTCCATGTAATCGGCCACTGCAAAGGAGAGCAGGTAGTAAGCCATGGGATAATTGCTTTTCCAGGTCAGCACATGCTTATTGCCCTCTTCTTCCACCTTTACGAGCAGACCGTTGGATCCGGCCAGTAGTTCCTTATCACATATCAGTCTGAAAGTAAGGGAATCGATCTTGTCTTCCAGTACCTGCTTCACCGGGAACCAGTCTCTCGCATTCAAAGGCTCTGAAAGGGTATATGTAACATCGAAGCCGTAATCGTTTCCCTTTTTATGGGTGATACCAGCAAAAAAGCCCCGGTCCCGGCCTGCATCTCCCTCATACTCAATCTTTATCCTGAATTGTTCCCCCCGGTGGCGTACACGGTCCAGCTCCATATAAATTGCATCATCCTGATGGTCAAAGTTCAGCACATTTTCGGTCGGATAGCTTGAATCGGCAAGGTCATCGCTAAACATGATGCCTGTCACATCCAGGACATCCTGCAGCTCCAGAACCAGTGTGTCCATTTCCCGCACAGCTTCAATGATCACCTCTGCCGTACCGTCAATCTGGGTATTCGTATTGGAGACCTCCAGGCTAAGGAGGTAATGCTTCACATCATAAGCAGAAAGCCACTTTTCATAAAGAGGATTCTCGTATGCATCCCCTGAAGGCAGGTGGGCCGGACAGGAGTGGTATACCTGCGACTTTGCCTCCATAAATAAGGCAAGGATGAGCAGTGTGGTCAGGATCCTGGACATCTATGAGCTGAATCGGTAAATGGTAACAGCCGAGTACTCATCGCCCGGCATTAACACGGTTGAAGGAAACTGGGGTTGATTGGGACTATCAGGGAAATACTGGGTCTCCAGGCACACTGCACTGTGTTTTTCATAAACCTTGCCTCCCTTTCCTTTCATACCGTTCACATGATTGGTCGTATACAGCTGGATGCCAGGAAGTGTTGTAAGCACCTCCATGATTCGCCCCGAATCCGGATCGTGCACAGCAGCTACCCGAGTCAGCTCCCTGGATTTCATATCCAGCACATAATTGATATCGTAACCTGGTTCGACCTGGTTTATTCGCTCGCCAATTTCCGTGGAGAGCCTGAAATCATAGGGTGTTGATTCCACCGGAAGAATCTTGCCCGTTGGAATGCTCTCACCATCCAGCTCCGTAATGCGACCGGCTGCTATCATCAGTTCATGCCCGTGAATGGTTCCTTCACAAGAGTTCAGGTTGAAATAACTGTGGTTGGTCAGGTTTACATGGGTCGGCTTGTCTGTTTTTGCCCGGCAGCTGATGCCCAGTTCATTTTTATCATTCAGAGAATACTCCACCTCCACCAGAAGTGCACCCGGGTATCCCTCCTCCCCATCTGCACTCTCATAACCCAGAATCAGGGAGACCTGGTCCGGAGTCTTCTGGATGTAGGCTGTC
>JAYEOJ010000686.1:0-1582 GCA_034722835.1 Bacteroidota bacterium
TTTTTGAAGCAGGTTCCCAACGGTTGTTTCACCTTCCTGGATCAGGGGCGGATCCCAGCTCCACAGCACTCCCTGCTTAAGTCGGGTCCGCCAGGAGTAACGTCCGGTCAGCACCCCGTAGCGGGTGGGGGTACAGACGGCCGATCCGGTATGGGCATCGGTAAAACGGATGCCCTCTTTAGCTAGCTGGTCAATATGCCGGGTTTCCCATGCAGCGTCAGGATTCATTGCCGAGATATCTCCATACCCCAGGTCATCTGCCAGGATATAGATGATATTGGGAGGTGTTTCCGCGGACTGCCTGGTACAACTCATTGAAAGCGTGATCATGCTCATTGAAATGATCACCGCGCTTACTAACTTAATAGGTGGTCGCATAGTGCAGGTATTAGGGTTGTTTAATCAATTCAGGCTTTCCATTCCGGATGCGGATCAGGGTGGAGGCGCCAAGCCTGTTTCCCAGTTCATCAAAGGAGATACTTCCTGTGATTGCAGAGGGATGTTCCGAATCAGAAATAAAATCTGTGATGGACACCCGGTCCGTTCCAGCCTGGCGAATGGCTTGAACCACCAGGTTAATGGCATCGTACATATAGGCAGAACGACTATCGGGGAGTGCCGGGTATTTAGCTCTGTCAAATAGAGGACTGACCATAAAGACTCCTTCATAGGTATCCCATCCGGATTTCCGGCTCTCCACGCCCATAGTAAAATGGAGGGTGCCGTAAATCTTCAGAGCGGGCTTTTCCGCTCTTAAGGTGCATATAAGATTCTTCAGGTAGTCGGCATCAAAAGGGATCACCAGGTGATCCAGATCCCTGCTCAGGATATTCTTAAGAAGCGCTTCCTCATGAATGTTGGTAGTGTCCAGTTCAATGACCAGAGGTGCCATTGAGGTCCTGGCTGCCACTGCTTTTGTGAGACTTCTGACCGCATAGCGGGTGTCGTAGTCCTGGGTAGAGAGGATCCCGATTTTTCCGGCTCCCTCTCTCCGGATCTGATTGACGATAGTGGCTGATTGCTGGTTATCGTTGGGGACCACCCGCATGAACCAGGGGACAAAGGCCTGGGAGAGGGTTGCTTCGGTGGCAAAGGTTTCGATATAGCTCAGGTGTGATTTGGTGGCTACCTGTTCGGCCAGGTGTCCGTTTCTGCCGTCCAGGGCACCCACAATGGCTCGTACCTGGTCCTCGTACACAAGGCTCACCGATTCTTTGGAGCCTGCACCCCAAAATCCTTCAGCAGTGCGAATCACCAGTTTGAATTCCTTGCCCTTATAAGCAGCTTCAGCATTGGCCTGTTGAATGGCAAATTCTGCTGCTTCAATCACATCGGTGTGCGAGTGGTCGGGGAGAAGCAGTCCGATGGTGATATACCCTGAATGGGTGTCGGAGCTTGTACCTGAGTGCTGTTCATCCTGGGACATACCTTTAACAGGCAGCAAAAGTGCCAGTAGAATAAGGTATGAAGTAAGCCGGGTCAATGCCTGGCCGGTTTAGAGCACGTGAATGCTGCGGCCCACTGCTACTGCAACTTTTCTCAGATCTCCCATCATCATCCCGAACTCCTCCGGATAGAGGGA
>JAYEOJ010000687.1:0-1575 GCA_034722835.1 Bacteroidota bacterium
GGGACAGCTGTATGCGTTTTCAACCGTTGGAAGCGTTCTCGGCATTTTGATAACAGGCTATTTCTTACTTCCTTTCCTGGGTATCTCCGGCTCGCTTTTTACTGCTGCAGCTTTGGTCTTCATTACCTTTTTTCTGGGCAAAAGATACATATTCGGGACCGTCGGTCTCAGTGCTATTGTTTTTTTGGCTTCTGTAATAACTAATAGCCATTCAGAAAATGTACTTCTGGACAAAAGCAACGGATACCATCGCATCAAGGTCATTTCTTCACAAGAAGACCCCAACGTCAGACTTTTGTATCTTGACAGCACGTTGGAGGGTGCCATGCTTCTGGGCAGCAGTAACCCTGGCATGCCTTACCACAGAAGTGGCGTCTTGATAGCAGATGTGATCCCCGATTTAGCTCGATGTCTCTTTCTTGGTGGAGGCACCTTCAGTATTCCCAAGTATATTAAATCAAAGTATCCCGGCGCGGAAGTTAACGTGGCTGAAATAGATCCGGATGTGATGAAGGCGGCTGAAGAGTTTTTTGAGCTTCCTTCGGAACTGAACGTTCTCATCGGAGATGCCCGGAGGATTCTGAAGGACAGTCAAACCAGCTTCGATTTGATTGTAAACGATGCCTTCCGTGGCGTCAGGAACATACCTTTTCATCTGGTTACTCGGCAATTCCACAAGTTGGTTGCCGAAAAGCTCTCTTTAAAGGGAATATATGCAGTCAATGTCATGGGATATCCTGTTGAAAGCCGACTTGTTTCCAGCGTGACCAGAACTCTGAAGCAGGATTTTACATACGTGAACCACTTCAGGTCTATGAAGGAAGGAATCCAAAATATTTGGATTCTTGCAAGCAAGCAACCAATATCTGTGGGAAGGCCGGTTTTGTCTGAGGCTGAAGCTGGGATGATCTTTACCGACAATCACGCACCAGTTGAGTTTCTTATTGCTCTTGACCTACTGTCACAGACTAAAATTCTTCATCGGGAAACGACGCAGAAATTCTGACAGGAAGATTTTGGGATGTGCATGAAATATGGACATGCTTCGCTCTCCAAAAAGCAAATTCCTATCTTTTATCGGCATGTTTCATAATTGGTTAAAAGTAGTTGACACTTTTTATTTTTTTGAACCACAGAATCTCAAAAGTCGAAGTAATACCTTTGAAATTCTGCGATTCGGTATTCAAAACATGTGATGAACCAACCTCAAAAAGTGCAAACTACAAAATGAACGATACCCTTTTATCTTTTTTTTCAGGGACACTCGAGGGCATCCATTACGTCAAAGATCAAAAGCCCGATTCCGTCGGTGGTTGGTCCTTCTACGAAATCAGGCGGGCGATGTGCTCCGTCGAGGCGGAGATAGGCTTGCCAGATCTGCTCGCAGGCGGCCTCGATCTCACCGGCCGCGATAAGGTCGTTTGTCGAGTAGAGCATGTTCATAAAAGCATCGGCGCGGTGAGAGGCGGAGTTGCCAGGTCCAACGCCTTGGAGCTCCCCCGAGCCAAAGGCGAAGTCGACCTCGTCAAGGAGGTCTCTCATGAGCTCCTCGATTCCTGTCGCGTCGGCTACCCC
>JAYEOJ010000688.1:0-6893 GCA_034722835.1 Bacteroidota bacterium
CGTCCAGTTTGTCATCCATCCAGGCCATCCGGTCGAAGATCCAGTTCTTGAGGTAGTTAATTTCATTCTCGTAGGAACCGCCCACATAATTATTTGCCCAGACATACTGGTTCAGAACCGGAAATGCATCGAAATTCCGTCCCTGTGCATCGCTCAGCATGGTGGTCAGTGAATCAATGACCTGATCCACCCGGATATCCGATAAGATGCTGTTTCGGTATCCTTTCCAGGAACTTACCAGCTGATTAAAAAAGTCCGGATCCTTTCTTAATTTGATCCACCAGAATGGATTTGACCAGTAATCCTCGGGAATCTGTAACTCACATTGCCAGCCGGAAGTAACGGACGCATCGTAATAGTCGGCATTTCCAAATCCGAAATTGAAGTCCCAGACGGGGCCTGCCTTGATCGGACTTATCCTGTCTAACTTGTCCTTATCCTTATGCAGGAAAGTACTGATCCGATAGCCATCCACGTTCTTGGCCAGCTCGTTCACCAGGAAGAAATCGATAAAGGACTGCATATCGATGTAGGGTTTGTAACCCAGTACCGGATCGTAGAACCGATCCCCGGCAAGGGCATGTTCAAAATCGGTCACGAAGTCTTTGATATAGTTCTTTTGCTCCTGGGGCATCTGATCATTCGGATCGGGATAATTGTAAATGATCCGGATATCGTTGCCGTCTATGGCCGGATAGGGGGAGACCCAGGATTCTTCATCTTCATCCTGTTTATCCAGTTTGAAGATATACCCCCCGGTCACATCCCTGCCGCTTACTTCATGGGGTTCCAATTTGCCTATATCAAGTCGGAAGGTATCTCTCTTGATCTTCTCCATCAGCACATAAACTCCTGTATAGGTATCGTTTATAAAAAGCTCACATAGCCTTGTACGGGATGCATACTGTCCCATTTCTCTGGAGAAATGGTATGCCAGAACATTTCTGATCAGGGATTTATCAGAATAAGGTCCATGCAGCACCCAATCATTTTCCACAGGCATTCCCAACAGGGAAACATTGTTATTCTCCCCATTTTCCAGACGGGTTTCCAGCCCATAACCAATTTTAGGATAAACATGCTGCGAGCTGGCCCCTCTACGTTCTATACCGATCTTACCATCGTACTCATTATAGGTTCCGGGATACTCATTCACGCCTCCCTCATTGTGAACGATGCCCATATGGGCCGTAATCTTTGGTTCATCCGGAATGGCCTGTCCATTTTCAGTTTCTATAACGAGAATGGGCAGCTTGCTTTCAAAAACTGCATCTGGATCAATAAACCAGACCGGAACATCTTCATACACGGTACCCGCTGCATCAATCTTAACCTGGAGAAAGGGAGCCAGGGAAAAATCACTGGAAGTTGGATTTACATTGATCCCCTGTATGGCCACTACATTCTCCCCATTCACAAGATGACTCCTGGGGATGGCAACCCGGGTGGGCTGCCCCCCCATATACATGGAGGCCTCCTGGTCAATACTAGGTGTATAATTGTAGGGAGGAAAGTCTGTCACCACATTGAATGACCTGGAAACCATGGTTCCATTCAGGTAAAGTACGTAGGCATCATCATAGTCTATATCCAGGATCAGACTGTCGATAAGTGATATTTCTGAAATTGTAAATGAATGCCTTATGTAAAGTGAATAATTGATGGTCAGAACCGTGGTATCATCTCCATCCCCAAATCCAAAACTGCCCCTTGCTGTACTCCAGGAACTATCATCAAATCCGCTGGTGTACCAGCCTGTCGATGGCTCTGAATCGCCAATGAAATAGTTCCAGTTATGATCGGCCTTAACCATGGTTTCCCAGTGCACCTGTGCAGAAAGCAGGGTGCCAAGCGAGAGTAGAAGGATGAGGGAGTAGATTTTATTCATTGAAACTTCTTTAATATGGCGATGAAAGTAAAAAAAACTTAAGAATAAAGTAAGGTTATAGAAAAGAATAATATCATTGCACCTTCAAATCTCAAACTATGAGTTTACGCAAGGATCTGTTATTTGGAGTGGGTATTGTCGCCTTCTTTCTTCCCTTCTTTATCTTCAAGGGATTGTTTGAAGCATATTATCAGTTTAATCTGGAGCATGGATTGCTGATGAGCTTTATCAAGTTTTTTTTCCTGGCCACCCTTGGTGAGGTAATTGGACTCAGGATTAAGACGGGCAGCTACTATTACAGAGGTTTTGGACTACTTCCGCGTGCCATAGTCTGGGGTTTCCTGGGCATGACCATCTATATGGCCTTTGCGATTTTCTCATCCGGAACGCCCATACTATTGGAGAAAATCGGATTTGAAGATGCAGGCATATTGCTGCAATCGGATCTGAGCTGGGGGAAGGTGGTGGTCTCCTTTAGTATTTCCACGGCACTGAATCTATTCTATGCCCCGGTTATGATGACCTTTCATAAGATGACGGATGCTCATATCCTGGAAAAGGGCGGAACCATCCGTGGTTTCTTCAGTCCTATGGATTTTTCACGCATACTCCGGGAAATTAACTGGGATGTGCAATGGAACTTTGTGTTCAAGCGCACCATCCCATTATTCTGGATACCTGCTCAGACCATCACCTTCCTGCTCCCGGAAGAATACAGGGTGCTATTTGCTGCCTTCCTGGGCATTGTCCTGGGTGTGCTGCTGGCAGTTGCTGCTCTTAAGAATGTAGAATCTTAAGCCGGGGATCTTGATTTTTCCTTAAATTTGGCACTTTCTATACTAACTCTTAAATCTTAAGAAATGAAACACTTGAATATTGTACTTGTAAGTCTGAGTTTACTTTTTGCCTCCTTTGCCTGTATGAACACCCAGGATGGAGAACTGCTCTTTGGTGAGGACTATAGTCAGGCCGAATTTGTAGAGGGAAGCTGGGAAATCCAGGAGAATCTGCTGGTTGCCCTGGAAGATCAGGTTGTCTGGGCCCCTGGAGAATATGAGAATTTTGAGCTGAAGTTTGAATTTATGAATGAGGATGGAACCAATAGCGGGATCATCGTTTATTGTACCGATCAGGAAAACTGGATCCCCAATTCGGTAGAGATACAGATCGCCGATGATTATGGAAAGTGGGAAAGTGAGCGCAAGGACTACCAGTGCAGTGCCATATTTGGTCACCTGCCTGCCAATGAACAAAAGGTGGTCAATCCTCCGGGAGAATGGAACCAGATGGAAGTCACCTGTAAGGGTCAGCTGATCGAGGTCGTTCTGAATGGCAAGAAAGTGACCTCCATGGATATGTCGGAATGGACTTCCGGGACCACCAATCCGGACGGAAGCGAAATTCCCAGCTGGCTACCCACACCCTTTGCAGAGCTGCGGACAAAAGGTTCCATTGGATTCCAGGGCAAGCATGGAGATTCTTCCATCACCTTCCGTAATGTCAGGATCAGGGAACTATAGCCCTCAGGTAGTTCAGAATCTGTATGCTGCCTTTTTCAAGGCGCTTACATCCTTGATGGGCCACCACCAGGAGGCTCAGGAATATTCTAAGATTGTCTATGTAGTGTAAACGCATTGCTGGATTTCCGAGAATTTCAAGAATTGATCATAGCTGATTTTCAAACGATATATTTCCTATATTGAAATCCCAAGCATTCTAAATCCAACCCTGGCCTGATCATGACCAACGCAACTGAAACATCTTCGAAAATAGGATTCGATAATGAAGCCTACATCAAGCAGCAAACCTCATCTATCCTGGAACGGGTGGATCAATTTCAGGAGAAGCTCTACCTGGAATTCGGGGGGAAGATCATGTATGATTACCATGCCTCCAGGGTACTGCCCGGTTTCGATCCCAATGTGAAGATGCGTCTTCTCCAGGAGTTGAAAGATAAGATTGATATTATTCTTTGTGTGCATGCCGGGGCCATTGAAAAAAAGAAGATCAGGGCGGATTTCGGCATTTCTTATGATTCAGATACCTTGAGAACCATTGACGAATTCAAAGAATGGGGACTGGAAATTACAGCGGTGGTTATCACCCGCTACCAGGATCAGCTACAGGCAACCTCGTTTAAAAATAAGCTGGAGAGAAACGGGATCAAGGTATATACGCATGGATATACCAAGGGCTATCCCATGGATGTGGACCTGATAGTAAGTGACCAGGGATATGGTGCCAATGCGTATATAGAAACGAAGAATCCCATCGTGGTGGTGACTGCACCCGGACCAGGAAGTGGGAAACTGGCTACCTGCCTGAACAACATGTATCATGAATACAAACGGGGGGTGAAGGCCGGGTATGCCAAATTCGAAACCTTTCCCATCTGGAACCTTCCTCTTTCACACAAGGTAAATATCGCTTACGAAGCAGCTACGGTGGACCTGAAAGACATTGTGCAGATCGATCACCACCACCTGGAGGCATACAACGAGAAAACGGTCAATTACAACCGTGACATTGAAGCTTTTCCCCTGTTGAAACGAATTCTGGAAAAAATAACAGGGGAGGAATCCATCTATAAAAGTCCCACAGATATGGGTGTAAACAGGGCAAGTGCCGGCATCGTGGATGATGCAGTGATCACCGAAGCTTCTCACCAGGAGATTATACGCAGGTATTTTCGCTGTGCTGTGGAATATGCCATGGGACTCGTGGACAGGGATGCACTTGACAGGGCCGAACTAATTATGGAAAAAGTTAATGCCAGAGTAGAGGACCGGAAGGTGGTCCGGGCAGCAAGGCAGGCTGCCAGTGAGGCCAGAAAATCAGGCAAAGGGAACAAGGGAATGTTTTGCGGGGCTGCCATAGAGCTGAATGATGGCACCCAGATAACCGGGAAAAATTCACCTCTGATGCATTCAGCTTCAAGCCTGATCCTGAATGCGGCCAAGCATCTGGCCGGTCTGCCCGATCATATGTACCTTCTCCCTTCCAATATGATTGAAAAAGTGACATTTCTCAAGAAAGAGGTTCTCACTGGAAAGATGATCAACCTGGATTTGGAAGAAACATTGATCATGCTGGGGATTTCTGCCATCTCCAATCCCGCCGCACAGATGGCCATTGAAAAACTGGCAGAACTGCGGAACTGCGAGGTTCACCTGACCCATATTCCCACGCCGGGTGATGAGGCAGGACTAAGAAAGCTGCATGTGAATCTGACCTGTGATCCTGAATTTTCTTCCACAAGCCTTTTCATGGGGAATTAGGCCTTATAAATCAGGATCCCATTAAACCTGGTTCAGGACCCATGGTGATTTCAAGAGTGCCTCCGTTCATTATCTCGTGGTGATTCAGGAAGAAGTCTGACCTGATCTGGCCATTCAGACGGATCTCTTTGACATAGCGATTCTTCCGGCTGTTGTTTTTGGTGAGCACGGTAAAGGTTCGGTAGGGCGCTGTCTTTATTTCAACCTTTTTGAACAGGGGACGACCGATGGTCCATACGGGTTTGCCTGGTGCTACCTGGTAGATTCCAGTGGCGCTGAGGATGTACCATGCCGACATCTGTCCGCAATCCTCATTGCCAATGATCCCGTCAGGATCACTGGTGTAAAAAGAATGCAGAATGGAGTCTACCATCTCCTGGGTCTTCCAGGGGGCTCCTGCATGGGTAAACAGGTAAGCTGTATGGTGACTGGGTTCGTTTCCATGTGCATACTGACCAATAAGTCCTGTAATATCTCCACTGGCATTCTCTCCCTCGATCAGGGAGGAGGTGTGGAATAAGGAATCCAATTTAGCTACAAACGCTTCCTGACCTCCCAACAGGGAAATAAGACCTTCCACATCGTGGGGGACAAACCAGCTCCACTGCCAGGCATTTCCCTCCACATAGGGGGAATATTCATGATCTGAATACCTTGGATTGAATAGGCTGATCCATGTTCACATATTTGTTGTGGAGTGGCATAAGCCTGTCTTTCCTGGGATTTTCTTCCTGGATATCAAAATCCGCTTGCCAGGAGGCGCTTAACAGGGCAGCCTCCAGGGCGAGTTCCTTGTCAATGCCGGGAATCTCTTTGCTCAATGCATCGGTCAGGACTGCCACTGCCGGATAGGCTACCATGGTTCCGGTATAACTGGCGGCCAGTGGCCATTTGGGGAGGAATCCCCCTTGCTGGTATTTCAACAAGAGGTTGTTGGCCCACTCTGCCGATCTGTCTTCATCAATCAGTGTCATCAGGGGATGCAGGGCCCTGAAGGTGTCCCACATGGAATAGGCAGTGTAATTTACCATACCTGCCTCGGCCTGGTGAATCTTTCCATCCATACCCCGGTATCTTCCGTCTGCATCCTGGTAAAGCGACGGGGCAAACATGGTGTGATAAAGAGCTGTATAGAATATGGTATACTGATCCTCATCTTCAGCTTCAATTCTGATTTTGGCAAGTGCTTCCCTCCATTCGTTTTCTGCACCGGACCGGACCCGGTCAAAGTCCATGTGAGGTATTTCTGCCTGCCTTTATCAATAGTGTTTCTCCTTCTGCCAGTTCATTAAAACTAAGGAATGCCCATACATTCTGACCGGAAATGGAATCCAGATTATCTGAGAGAGCTCCATCAAACAGCATCTTGTCGACGGAAAAGGGACTTGAAAACTCGATCCTGAAATAGATCCTGTGATCGTGCGACCATCCTGTGGAGTATTTGAATCCCTGGAGGGTGTGACGATCGATTACTTCCAGACGATTCCAGGCATTTTCATGTCCCCAGGTACGCTGCAAGATGTGCCCAACATCCACAAGAAGCCGTTTTTCTGCTCCTTTCCTGTAACTGTACCGGTGCATACCCACCCTTGCACTTGCTGTTAATTCTGCTGACACATTATAATTTTCAAACTCCACGGAATAATAGCCTGGACTGGCTTGTTCCTTCTTATGACTGAAAATACCCACTGGTAAATTTTCTCTTTCAAGGCTCTCAGGCAATGGAC
>JAYEOJ010000689.1:0-1567 GCA_034722835.1 Bacteroidota bacterium
GATATACCTTCCCAGCTTAAGGACCCTGAACATTCTGAGCAGCCTGAGTGCACGGATGGTCAGCAGGAAGGTGGTCTGATCAAAGACCAGGCCCAGATAGGTGGGCAGGATGGCCAGCAGGTCTATGATGCCGTAAAAACTGCTTATATACCTCCAGGGCCGGGGAGAAGAATAGATTCTCAGAAGGTACTCCAGTGTAAAGACAATGGTGAAGAACCATTCTGTGCTGATAAAAGCCTGGTGATAAGATTCCCTGAAGGTGGTGACACTTTCCAGCACCACAACAGTAACACTGAGAATGATCATCCAGAGCAGTAATACATCAAAGTTTTTTCCTGCCCGGGTATCGGAACCAAAGATTGTGACAAATATTTTATTCTTCAGATTCACTTCTACTCAAAGTTATAAAAAAAAGACCGCCCTATGGGGGCAGTCTTTCTTTCATGTTTTAAGTTTCCCGACCCTATTCAGGGCTGATTGCTTCTACGGGACAAACATCGGCGCAAGCGCCGCAGTCAGTACACAGTTCTGGGTCAATTACATAAATATCTCCTTCGCTGATCGCTTCAACCGGACACTCATCTATACAGGTGCCACATGCAGTACAATCATCTGAAATTACGTAAGCCATATCTAATAATTTTTAATTCTTACGGGGCAAATTTAGTGTCTAATTTCTATTACGCAATCCTTGTCAGCGATTTATTTTTTCAACACCCTTTATTTTGAGCAATTCTATGGCCAGGTAGACCATCAGGGAGATTCCGGTTTTCAAGGCAGATTCATTGACTTTGAACCGGGGTGAATGGAGGGAGCAGGGCTGTTCAGAATCAGGATCCCCCACCCCAATCCGGTACATCATACCGGGAATACGCTGGGTAAACCAGGCAAAGTCTTCCGCAGTCATCCGGATGTCCATATCCTCCACCTGCTCTTCTCCCAACAATTGAATGGCCAGTTTTTTAGATTCCCTGGTGATCTTTTCGTTGTTATGCAGGAAGGGGTATCCGTGTCGAATCTCTACCTCAACAGTACCTCCCATTGCAGATGCTGTAGTTGAGGCCAGGCTTTCAATTAGCCTGTGTGCTTCTAAGCGCCATTCCTCGTTCATGGTCCGGAAGGTGCCTTCCAGGATCACCTCATCGGGTATAACATTCGTGGCACCATCGGCAAGTACTTTCCCAAACGAGAGAACGGTAGGTGAATCCCCCGGGGCTTTGCTCATGATCTCCTCCTGGAGATTAAGCAGGATTTGCGAGGCCATCAGAATCGGATCCTTGATATGTTGCCGCAATGCAGCGTGCCCGCCTTTGCCTTTGACCCTGATATAAACCTCATCATTGGCAGCCATGTACATTCCAGCTTTAAAACCCACATGCCCGGCTTCCATCTCAGGAAGGACATGCTGGGCAATAATCATATGAGGCTCACGACCCTTAAAAACGCCTTCCTTCAACATTAAATTTGCACCACCCGGAAGAAGCTCTTCACCCGGTTGAAACAGGAATAGAACCTCCCCCTGTATCTCATGTTTCAGTTGATCCAGGAGACGGATAGTTCCCAGCAT